>JAOAPT010000401.1 GCA_025463045.1 Candidatus Solibacter sp. | reverse complement strand
CCGTGCATTCCTCGCGGGTCGGCGCGTCGAAGTTCACCATGCTCGGATGCAGGAATGAACGCTGCCAGAAGGTGTACACGCCGCGGCGATAGAGTTCCCCGCCGCGGCTCGCCGCGTACTCGCGCTTCGGGAAATTCAGTGTCGCCAGATAGCCATCGGGCTGGTACGGCTTGGCGCTCGGGCCGCCGAACTCTTCCACCAGCAGTCCCGACACCGAGAGCGCAGTGTCGCGCACCACCTCGGCATCCACGCGGAAGCGGCTCTGCCGCGCGAGCAATCGATTGTCCGGATCGCGCTCCTCCAACTCCGGTCGCGCCATCGACGATTGCCGGTACGTCTCGCTGGTGACGATCGTGCGGATCACGTGCTTCAGATCCCACGCATGCGTGCCGTCGGCCTGATACTGCGGCCGGACGAATTCCGACGCCAGCCAATCGAGCAGTTCGGGATGCGACGGCCATTCGCCCTGCGAGCCGAGATCGTCGAGCACCTTCGAAATCCCGATCCCAAAGAACTGCCGCCACAAGCGATTCACGGTGACGCGCGCGGTCAGCGGATTTTCCGGCGACACCAGCCAGTTCGCCAGATCCAATCGCGTCGCGCGATTCCCGCCGGTATCCAGCTTTCCGAGAAAGCCGGGAATCGCAGGCATTACGACGTCGCCTGATTCGTCCATCCAGTTGCCGCGTCCGAGTATGCGCGTCTCCGTTGGCTTGGTCGCCTCCGTCACCACTACGCGCGGGATCGAAGTCTCGAGTATCGCGAGCGCCTGTTCCAACTTGGCCGCCTCCGTGATCGCGGCTTGCACGTCCGCCGATGCCCACTCGAAGTGATTCTCGATCGCCTTCTTCTGCGCGGCCGTGCGCCTTTCGTCGGGCACCTTCAGCGCCTTCAGCACCGCGTCCGGAATCTCCTTGCCCTTGTCCGCCGTGGGCCACGAGAGTTCGCTCGGCGAGAGGGCCAGTCGGAAGCGCCCCATCGTCGCGCGCCGGATTCCGCCATCCTGCCGGATCCGCACCGTGAGGACAGTATCGGCGGCGGTCTCCAGCGGTTGCGCGAACTTCAGCGCGAGGAATATCTTCGGCACCTCGTTGTACCCGCTGACGCCCCACGCCGTTTTCGGATTGCCATCGAACGCGCCGGCCGGCAGATACTCGGACGCCTGCTGCCCGAGATTCGCCATCCCCGAAACGAACGGCACGCGCCGCGTACCTGCGTCCATTTCGATTTCCGTGATCAGCAGCTTGTCCGCCCCGCGAGCCACCCGCATCCCAGGCAGCCCTTCGTCGGCCACCACTTCGAGCCCGAACGATTTCCACTTTCCCGGGCCCGGCTGGAGCGTCACCGTGTACGTCTCGTTATCCGGATTCGGACCGCTCGCAATCACCAGGCCATTGCCCGGCCCGCGCGATGCCGAGAGCGATCCGCCATCGTAGCTCGTGTAATCCACCTGCTTATCGTTATAGATGGTGAGCACCGCGCCGTTCGCCGACTTTGCGGACACGGGGTGCTGCAAGCGCCACGCGAGCGCGCCCGCCTCGTACTCCGCCAGCAACCGCTGTTCCCACTCGGCGCGGCCCGGCTCGAGCGTCTTCATCCGCTCCGCCAACCGCGCGCGCGATTCGGCCACTGAGGCGCGTAGCACGTCGATCTCCCGCTGCTGCTCCGTCGTGGGCAGTGAGAGCAGCGAACCCCAAGCGTCCTTGCCGCGATCCGGCATCAGCCCGGTCTCTTTGATATCCGCAAAGAATGCCTTCATCGAGTAAAAATCGCGCGACGCGAACGGGTCGAATTTGTGATCGTGGCATTCCGCGCAACCCAGCGTGCCGCCCATCCACACCGCGGCCAGCGTCCGCACACGATCCGACGCATACTTCGCCAGATACTCCTTCGGCTGCAATCCGCCCTCGGCCGACGTGCGATTCAGACGATTGTAGGCCGACGCCACGCGCTGCTCCGTCGTCGCATTCGGAACCAGATCGCCGGCGAGTTGCTCGCGCGTGAACTGGTCGAACGGCTTGTTCTCGCGGAACGAATGGAGCACGTAGTCACGATAAGGCCACGCGGGAAACGCGTTATCCCCGTGAAAGCCGCACGTATCCGCGTAACGTACTACGTCGAGCCAGCGCATCGTCTGCTGCTCCGCGTAGCGCGGCGATGCCATCAGGCGGTCCACGAGTTTTTCATACGCGCCCGGCGAGTTGTCCTTTTGAAATGCCGCGGCCTCCTCCGCCGTTGGCGGAATGCCCGTGAGATCCAGCGACAGCCGCCGAATCAGTGTGCGCCGATCGGCTTCCGGCGACGGCTGCACTCCTTCGCGCGCCAACCGCTCCCGAATGAACGCATCGATCGGATTGCCGGCCGCCGAAACTGCGGGACGCTGCACCGGCTGATACGCCCAGTGGCCCTCGTACGTCGCGCCCTCGGCCACCCATCGCCGGATCGTCTCCTTCTGCGTCGCCGAAAGTTCTTTGTGTGCAAATGCCGGCGGCATGATGCGTGCGCCTGTATCGAAGATCCGCGCGATGATCGCGCTCTTCGCCGGATCGCCGGGCACGATCGGCGCCACGCCATTCCGATTCGCCTTGACCGCCTCTTCCCGTATGTCCAGCCGCATTCCCGCCATTCGCGAGCTCTTGTCCGGACCGTGACAGCGAAAACACGTCTCCGCCATAATCGGCCGGATATCGCGATTGAACCGAACCTGCGTATTCCCGGCCGCCGTCCACAAGGCAGCAGCCGCCAAAAGCCGTGTCACGTGCATGGTGGCTCCAATATACCCCGCCTCTATCATCGGTCTTACCTATAGCTACGATTGCCTATTATCGATTTGTCACAATTCACCCGCAAGGCTCATAATGATCCATGCGCAAATTGCTTTTCGGGCTGCTCGTCACCCTGTCGCTCGTCTTCTCTCTGCTTGCCCAGACAACCGCCTCGCGACTCAGCGGAACCGTACTCGACCCCGCTTCGGCAGTCGTACCGGGAGCCAAAATCAGCTGCTTCAACGTCAACACCGGGCTCCGGCAATCTGCCGTCTCCGACGAGCATGGCGCATTTCTGTTCCCTGCCCTGCCACCGGGCACTTACACCATCATGGCGGAGATGCCGGGCTTTTCGAAGAAGGTGCTCAACGAGTATCAACTCACCGTTTCCGAAGTCGCGGGACTGGTGATCCGCCTCGAAGTGGGTGACGTGACCACCATCATCGAAGTGGAATCGAAGAACATGGCGCGCGTGCAGACCACCGACCCACAGCTCTCTTCCGTGATCACCGGCCAGGAGCTTGACGCCCTGCCGCTGGGCCACGAGGCGCTCCAGGTGAATCGCTATCTTCCCGGAGTGGCCGCCAACGGCGGCGCCGACAAGGTGAACGGAACGCGCGTCGGCAGCAACTCCATCCAGATCGATGGCGTCGATTCCGTCAGCCCCTTGCGCGTGCAGAACGGCGCGAGCATCGTGCCCACCAACGTGGATGCCACTGGCGAAATGCGCGTTGTGCTGGCCGGCGCGCGCGCCGAGTTCGGCCGCGGCGCGGGCGCTCACACCGAGGTGATCACGAAATCCGGCGCTAATCGTTTTTCCGGCGGCGCCTTCTGGTACGTGCGCAACAACGTTCTCAACGCGAACAACTTTTTCAATAACGCAGCCGGCGTGAAGCGCCCCTACACGAACCAGAATTACGTGGGATTGAGCTTCGGCGGCCCCGTCTTCAAGAACAAGACGTTCTTCTTCCTCAACACGCGTTTCAAGCAGACGAAGTCCGAAGCCACGCAGGTACGCACCGTGTTGCGTACCGCGGCGCGCGGCGGCACGTTCAGCTATCTGACGCCCGGCACGCAGAACGTCCAGACGTTCAACATTCTCACAGCCGATCCGCGCAACAAGGGCATCGATCCGCAGGTCGCGAAGCTCCTCGCGCTACTGCCCGACCCGAACGACAACACCATCGGCGACGGTCTCAACACCGCCGGCTACCGCTTCAACGCGCCCACCAACGGCACCGAGCGGCAGGTCACCGGCAAGCTCGATCACCAGCTCACTGCCTCTCACCGCATCTTCTTCCGCTACATCTGGCTGGGCGCTCCCGGCAGCGGCGCGGCGACGTATCCGGGCCAGCAGATCCCGACCTCGGTCACCAGCAACTCGGGGTTCGCCGCCGGATCCGATTGGGCGATCCGTCCCACGCTGCTCAACGAATTCCGCGTCGCCAATCAGGAAGCCGACACCTACAACGCCAATCCCGCGCGCCTCGCAGGCCCGATGATTCTCTCCGGCGGCCTGTTCACCGATCCGTTGAACGCCAGCTTCCCGCTCGCCAATCTCGCGCCGGTGTTCAACATTCGCGACAACGTCACCAAGATTCGCGGCGCGCATACCTTCAAGGCAGGCTTCACGGTGAGCCGCACCCGCCGCCAGTCGATTAACTACGCCGGCGTGTATCCGAACGTCACGCTGGCGCGCACCTTCAACAACGTTCCGCCCACCACCATCGGCCCGAGCGGCGGTGCGATCTCCGCCTCCGCTCGCCAGAATTTCGAGAGCCTGTACGACGTGTTGCTCGGGCGCATGAGCAACATCGACGTAACGTACTACAGCAACCTGCTCGCCTACCAGCCGCTCGGCCAGCCCAACACACGCGATTTCCGCGAGCTCGATTACGGCTTCTTCGTGCAGGATGATTGGCGTGTAAATCGCCGCCTCACCCTGACCTACGGCCTTCGCTGGGAAACCTTCAGTCCGCCGTCCGAAGCCAAGCATCAGCAGGGCGTGCTCGACGGAGCCAACCTCGTCGATGGCGTGACGCCCTCCTCCACGCTCACGTTCCAGCAGACCAACCAGTGGTACAAGCCCGACCGCAACAACTTCGCGCCGCGCTTCGGCTTTGCTTTCGACCCATTCGGCAACGGCAAAATGGTGCTCCGCGGCAGCTACGGCATCTACTTCGATCGTCCGCGCGATGACGACGCCCTTACCACGGTCGACACCGGCACGCCCGGCTTCATCACTGCCATGCAGGCGTTCCCCAACCAGGCGGGCACCAGCGACGTGCGCCTCGCCGACGGTATCAATCCACCCGCCGCGCCCGCATCCATCACCCTGCAAATTCCCGCGACCCGCTCCACCGCGATCACCATCATGAGCCCGAACCTGCGCACGCCCTACGTGCAGGAGTACAACTTCTCGATGCAGCGCGAAGTGGTCCGGCACATCGTGGTCGACGTGGGCTACGTCGGCAGCCGCGGCGTGAAACTGCTTCAGACGCCCAACCTGAACCAGGCCAAAGTGTCAGGCGATTTCATGCAGGCGTTCAAAGAAATTCAGCTTTTCCAGCAGAATGGCACCACGCCCTCGGCGAACAACACGCTCGTGAGAATCTTCGGCTCACCGGCGAGTGTGCTGAGTTCGCTCGGCGCGAGCAACTTCCAGACCGGCGTGGTCGGCACGGTGGCGAACACGCTCGATACCACCTTCAATTCCCGATATGCCGCGGCCGGAGTCTCGCAATACTACATTCGCAGCTATCCGCAATTCACCAACCTGCTCACCGGCACCAACCAGGGCCGCTCCTACTACGATTCGCTGCAGACCAGCGCCCGCATCACGCTGCCCAAGCTGACCGCGCTCGTTGCGTGGACGTGGTCGAAGACGATCGACACGTTCAACGAGGGCTCGCTCTACGACGCGTTCAATCTCCGTTCCGCGCGCGGCATCGGCGACCAGAGCGTGCCGCACCAGGTTTCGACAACGGCCGTGTACACGCTTCCCTTCGGCCGCAAAGAGCGGCTGCTGAGCGGCGTTCCGAAGTGGATGGACCAAATCGTCGGCGGGTGGAGCCTGTCCGGCGTCCTGCTCTTCCAGCAGGGCTACCCGATGACGGTGGGCTCCGGCGTGCGCACCACGGGCAGCGGCGGCTACGCCAATTACAGCGGCAGCCGTAAGGATGGCACGGTGCTCAAGCAAGGCAATGGCGTCTTCTACTTCACGCCGGAAGAGATCGCGAAGTTCAGCATTCCGGGCGCGGGAGAACTCGGCAACAGCGGCCGCAACAGCTTTCTCGGACCGCCCCTGTTCAACATCGATTCCGCGCTGCTGAAGTATTTCCCGATCCACGACAGGCATCGCATTACGTTCCGCGCCGAGTTCGCCAACGTCCTCAATCACGCGCAATTCAACGTGCCGTCGCTTTCATTGCAGACTCCCGCGACCTTTGGGAAAATGACATCGGCGCGCAACGGACGGACGGGTGTTTTCTTCCTGCGCTACGATTTCTAGCGGGATGAAGACCATCGGACTGCTCGGCGGCATGAGCTGCCAATCCTCGGCGGAGTACTATCGCATCATCAATGAGAGCGTGCAGGCGCGCCTCGGCGGCCATCACAATGCCCGCAGTCTGATGCTCTCGGTGGATTTCGACGAGATCGAATCTCTGCAACGCGCGGGCAAGTGGAGCCGCATCGCCGAGATCCTGCAACGGGCGGCCCGCCAGCTTGAAAACGGCGGCGCGGATTTCCTGGTGATCTGCAGCAACACCTGCCACAAGTCCGCCCCGCAGATCGAGCTCGCGATCTCGATTCCGCTGCTCCACATCGCCGACGCCACTGCCGAGGCAATCCGCGCCCGCGGCATGCAGACTGTCGCGCTGCTCGGCACCAGTTTCACCATGGAAGAGGAGTTTTATCGCGGCAGGCTCCAATCGCGCCACGGTCTGACCGTCCTCATCCCCGACGCCGTAGAGCGCGCCGAGGTCCACCGCGTGATCTTCGACGAACTCTGCCACGGCGAACTGTGCGATGCTTCGCGCCGCGCGTATCAGCGCATCATCGACGGCCTGAAGACTCGCGGCGCCGAGGCCGTGGTCCTCGGCTGTACCGAAATCTCGCTCCTGATCCACCCCGCCGATTCCGCGCTCCCTGTGTTCGATACCACCCGCATCCACGCCGCGCGCGCCGTAGATTTCGCCCTCGCGTAAATCGTTTTTCGTCGCCTGTCGGAAGCTCAATCCGAGCCGCGACGGTAACGGAGCGGTGGTCGCCGCAGTTCCCCGCTCCCTCGCTCTGCAAAGCGCGAGTCTTGAAGTGTGTTCTTCAACAGAACCCTCCCTTTCTCTCCCGGGAATATAATAGGGACCATGCTCAGAACGGGGTTGCTGGCCCTGACGTTCTGCGGCCTCGCCGCCGCTCAACTACCGCCCGCCGCCAAGACTAAGATCGATTTCGCTCGCGACATCGAACCGCTGCTCGCCAAACGCTGTCTGCTCTGTCACGGCCCACAGCAGCAGATGAGCGGATTCCGCCTCGATCAAAAAGACGCCGCACTGAAAGGCGGCGCGTCGGGTGCCGACATCCTCCCCGGCAAGAGCGCCGACAGTCGCCTCATCCGCCTCGTCAGCGGACTCGAGAAAAAAGTGATGCCGCCAATGGGCGCGCGCCTCACCACCGACGAGATCGGCCTCCTCCGCGCCTGGATCGATCAGGGCGTCGACTGGTCCGCCGCCAAAACGCCCCACTGGTCGTTCCAGAAAATTCAGCACCCGTCCGTTCCCACCGTCCGCGATCGCGCCTGGACGCGCAACGCCATCGACAACTTCATCCTCGCGCGACTCGAGCGCGAGGCCGTCGCGCCGTCACCCGAGGCCGCCAAGCTCACTCTCCTCCGTCGCGTCAGCCTCGACCTAACCGGCCTGCCGCCGACCCCCGACGAAGTCCGCGCGTATCTCAACGACAATCGTCCCGACGCCTACGAGCGCCTCGTCGACCGCCTCCTCGATTCCCCCCACTACGGCGAAAAGTGGACGCGCTACTGGCTCGACCTCGCGCGCTATGCCGATAGCGATGGCTACGAAAAAGATCGCTCGCGCCCGTGGGCCTGGCGCTACCGTCACTGGGTGATCGACGCGCTGAACCGCGACATGCCGTTCGACGAGTTCACCACCGAACAGCTTGCGGGCGACCTGCTGCCCAACCGTAATCTCGACACCCTCGTCGCCACCGGTTTCAATCGCAATACGCTCACCAATCGCGAAGGCGGCACCGACCCCGAGCAGTTCCGCGACGAGCAGGTGCTCGACCGCGCCGCCACGCTCGGCACCGTGTGGATGGGGCTCACGGTCGGCTGCGCGCAGTGCCACAATCACAAATTTGACCCGATCAGCCAGAAGGAGTTCTACCAGCTCACGGCCTTCTTCAACACGCAGGAAGAAGTCAACATCCAGGCGCCCTTGCCCGGTGAACTCGGCCCCTACCTCGCTGCGAAACCGGAGTACGACGGCAAACGCCGCGCGCTGCTCGCCGAATACAAGATCCCCGAAGCCCTCGCCGACTACGAGTCGAAACTCCGTGAAGCCGCGCTCCATCCCGGCAATCACGCCGACTGGGATTTCGCGTACGGCGAGTTCACCCACACCGTCGACAACGCGCGCAAGGTCCTCTTCCTCGATCCCGCCAGGCGCAGCGAGGTCCAACAGACGGCGGTGCTCGACGTCTTCCTCGGAAGCTGCGGCAATCTCTATCCCAAGGAACACTGCGACGAACTGAAGGTGCGCGATGTCCGCGCCAAACTCAACGAGCTGAACGCGAAGCTGCCGCAAGTGAGCTACGCGCCCGTCCTGCTCGAGAACGACACGCCGCCGAAATCGTATATCCACGAAAAGGGCGACTGGCGCGAGCACGGCACTGAAGTCCAGCCCGGCACGCTCGCCATCCTGCCGCCGCTGCCCGCCGCCGATCAAGCACCGCGGCTCGCGCTCGCCCGCTGGCTCACATCGCCCGAACATCCGCTGACCTCCCGTGTCGCCGTCAACCGCCTCTGGCAGGAGATCTTCGGCCGCGGTCTTGTCTACACCAGCGACGATTTCG
The DNA here is from genome assembly GCA_025463045.1 of Candidatus Solibacter sp. Lineage (GTDB taxonomy): Bacteria > Acidobacteriota > Terriglobia > Bryobacterales > Bryobacteraceae > Solibacter. Next base: position 2,876 of record JAOAPT010000401.1, on the reverse strand, counting down.
GCACGCAGGGCGACCGCCCGACGCACCCCGAGCTGCTCGACTGGCTCGCCACCGAATTCATGCAGCGCGGCTGGAGCATGAAGCAGATGGTCCGTCTCATGGTGACCTCCGCCACCTATCGTCAGTCTTCGCACGCGCGCCCCGAATTGCAGGAAAAGGATCCCGGCAACACGCTGCTCGCGCGCCAGTCGCGCCTGCGCCTTCCCGCCGAGCTGATCCGCGACGAAGTGCTGTACGCGGCCGGACTGCTCGATCTCCGCATCGGCGGCCGCAGTGTGAAGCCGCCGCAGCCGAAGGGCGTCGCCGAGCTCTCCTACGCCGGCTCCGTCAAATGGGACGAGAGCACCGGCCCCGACCGCTACCGCCGCGGCCTCTACATCCATTTCCAGCGCACCGTGCCGTATCCCCAGTTGATGAACTTCGATGCTCCCGCCGCCAGCCTCGCCTGCACGCGCCGCGAACGCACCGACACGCCTCTCCAGGCCCTCAACTTGATGAACGATCCGGTCTTCTTCGAGGCCGCGCAGGCGCTCGCCTTCCGCATCCTGCGCGAATCCACCGGCGCCTTCCGCGATCGCCTCAACTACGCCTACGCCGTGACCCTGGGCCGCGAACCCAGCGCGCGCGAGGCCGAACGTATGGGCAAATATTTCGACGACGCAAGCCGCGATCTGCAGGCCCATCCGCAAACCGTTGCCGCGCTCTTCCCCAATCAACTCGAGGGCGTGTCGCAAGCCGAAGCAGCGGTCTGGGTGGAGTTGAGCCGCGTGCTCCTCAACCTCGACGAGTTCATCACGAAGGATTAAACCAAGGATTAATATGGACCGCGAACAGTTCCTCCGAATCCAATCGCGCCGCAAGTTCTTCCGCGAATGCGCCGGCGGCATCGGCACCGTCGCACTCGCGCAATTGTTGGCCGGCGAGGGGCGCGCTGCAGACACCGGCGAACAGAATCCGCTCGCCCCGCGCAAGCCTCACTTCGCGCCCAAGGCGAAAAACATCATCTTCATGTTCATGGAGGGCGGCCCCAGCCAGATCGATCTCTTCGATCCGAAGCCCGAGCTCCGCAAATGGCACGGCAAGCCCCTGCCCGCCGAGATGACGAAGGACCTCCGCCTCGCCTTCACCAAGCCGAACGCCGCCGTGCTCGCCAGCCCGCGCACCTTCCAGCCCTACGGCCAGAGCGGCATCGAGTTCTCCGACTACATCCCGCACATCGGCTCCTGCGCCGACGACCTGTGCCTCGTTCGCTCGATGTTCACCGACGCGTTCAACCACCATCCCGGTCAACTCCTCCTCTTCGGCGGCAGCATTCAGGTCGGCCGTCCGACGATGGGCGCGTGGGTGCTCTACGGCCTCGGCAGCGAATCGCAGAATCTCCCCGGCTTCGTCGTCCTGAGTTCCGGCGTCGGCACCAGCGGCGGCTCGTCCAACTGGTCCAGTGGATTCCTGCCGTCGACCTACCAGGGCGTCGTTTTGCGCAGCGCGGGCGATCCCGTACTCTATCTTTCCAACCCCGCCGGCATCACGCGCGAGATGCAGCGCGCCGGTCTCGACACGCTGAAGGACCTCAACGAAGAGCACTACGCGCAAACCGGCGACATGGAGATCGCCGCGCGCATTTCGTCCTACGAACTCGCGTTTCGCATGCAGATGGCCGGCCCCGAGCTGCTCGATTTCTCCAAGGAGAGCCCGGAGACCCTCGCCATGTACGGCGTCAACGAGGACCCCACTCGCCAGTTCGCGACGAACTGCCTGCTCGCCCGCCGCATGGTCGAGCGCGGCGTGCGCTTCGTCATGCTCAACCACGCGAGCTGGGATGACCACACCGATCTCAATCGCAAGCTGAAAAAGAACTGCGACATCGCCGATAAGCCGACCGCCGCTCTCATCAAGGACCTGAAGCAGCGCGGCATGCTCAAGGATACGCTCGTCGTCTGGGCCGGCGAATTCGGCCGCACACCGATGGTCGAAATCCGCAATCCGCGCGATGCCGATAACGGCGGCCGCGATCATCATCCGCTCGCCTACAGCCTCTTCCTCGCCGGCGGCGGCATCAAAGGCGGCACCGTCGTCGGCAAGACCGACGAGCTCTGCATGAACGTGACAGAAGACAAGGTTCACGTCCACGACCTGCAGGCCACGATTCTGCACTGCCTCGGCCTCGAACACACGCGTCTCACCTTCCACCACATGGGCCGCGACTTCCGCCTCACCGACGTCGCCGGCAGCGTCGTCAACAAGATGCTCGCGTAACCTGCGGCGGTACAATGCAGGTGCAATGAAGCTGGAATTTGAACTTGAGCTCCCCGACAATGCGGTGATCGCGCTCAAGCTCTACTCTGAAGAGCGTCTTACAACCGGCGAAGCGGCGGAGATGCTTGGCTTGACGCTCATCCAGTTTCTCGACCTGCTCGGGCGATCGAATGTCGGATTTAGTGTGGAACTCGACGACGAGGACCTCGCTCAGATCCGGCGCTGGCGCGAGGAACAGACCGGCCGGCGAGTGCCGTCGTTTCCGACAGTAGCCCGCTGAACTACCTGGCATTGCTGTCGGACTTCGAACTGCTCCACGAGGTCTGCCAGACGTTAGTGATTCCTCAAGCCGTCTATCGGGAAGTAGTCCTGAACGGTGCTCAATACCCGGTCTGCGCCGCCGGTCCAAGCGGCTCTCGGCGAATGGATCTCCGTTGCTGAAGCACCGAACTCCGAGCAGGTCGCCGCTAAGCTAGTCGCGGAGTTCCTTGGGAATCTGCCCATCCTGATGGACGAACGGCGTGGGGTGCAATGCGGCCGTTCGCGCGGCTTGGTTGTGATTCGAACGCCTCTCATTTACGCACAGGCAAAGACCTTCGGCCTCATCAGCAGTGTGAAGG
>JAOAPT010000060.1 GCA_025463045.1 Candidatus Solibacter sp. | reverse complement strand
TCGCGAGTGCCCGCGACTGAGCCTCCGACACCGTAATCGACAATTCATCTCCGAGTAGTGAGCAAGTCATTCAACTCAGGCGCTACCCGTTTTCTCGCAGATCAACCCCGTCAAAGCGCCGCAGGGGATGCTGCGCTGGACGCTCCGGGAAAAGCCGGAACAGATCGCGCGGATCTTGGGCCGGCCCGATCACGTCGACGATTCGGTCAAGGCCTACCAGTCGTGGCAGTACGAGAGCGCCGACAACGAGGATCGCGACGATAACTCGCCGCCCAGTTACATTCTCTGCCTGCGCAATCCCGACCAGCAGCTTCTGAGCGTGACGCGCAACTTCGCCGCCCCGCAGGATGTCGACGATCTCTTCCCGCCCAAGGAGACCCGCACCTATCATTGGCCAAACACGCACGCGCCGCAGTTCAGCGTTCGGCTCAGGCCGATCTCGAGTGAAACGCTCTTGATCGGCATGGGAACTTCCAGACCCGGAGAGCGCACCACGCAACTGGTTCTCATCCGCCGTTCGGCCCTGAAGACTTTCATGCCCTGGCTGGATCGCCAGTTCGAGGAGTAGCGTCCGCCGCCCGTCACCCGGCCAAAACATATAATGGCTAGATGACGCCCGACACTCTCGCCTCCGTTGCCATGCCGCCGGTGCCCCTCAGCGTGGAAGGCGCCAGCGTCCTGCACCAGATGATGCGCTTCCGCCGTAGCGAATGGCGCGCCCTCTCCGATCCTGCACGCGCCGAAATCCTCGCCGAGGCGACACCCGCGCTCGCGGCGCTCGAATCGCCCGCCGAGGGACGCCAGTCCGCGCTCTTCTCGATGCTCGGCCACAAAGGCGACCTGATGCTCATCCACTTCCGCCGCAGCTTCGAGGAGCTCAATCAGGCACAGCTCGATCTCGCCCGACTCCGCCTCGGCGACTACCTCGAGCCGACCACCTCCTATCTCTCCATCGTCGAACTCGGCATCTACGAATCCACCGCGAAAGTCTACGCCGCCCTGATCGAAAAAGGCGTTCAGCCCTACTCCCCCGAGTGGAAGCAGGAGCTCGAAACCACCCTCGCTCGCCACCGGCAGGCCATGGCCCCGCGCCTCTGGCCCGAAATCCCTCCCACTCGCTACGCCTGCTTTTACCCGATGGACCGCCGCCGCGGCGAGTCCAAGAACTGGTACGAGGAGTCCCTCGCCGACCGTCAGCGCATGATGGAAAAGCACGGCGCGATCGGCCGCCGCTACGCCGGCGAAGTCCGTCAGATCATCTCCGGCTCGATCGGCCTCGACGATTGGGAATGGGGCGTCGATCTCTTCGCGGAAGACCCCGCCATCTTCAAGCGCCTGATCTACGAAATGCGCTTCGATGAAGTCAGCGCCGTCTACGCCCTCTTCGGATCGTTCTATGTCGGCGTCCGCGTTCCGGCCGCCGAACTCGCCGGCATCCTTTGACCCGCGACATCCAGATCATCGGCGGTGGACTTGCCGGCACCGAAGCCGCATGGCAGCTCGCGCGCCGCGGCCTCGCCTGCACACTTCACGAGATGCGTCCCGTGCGCGCGACGCCCGCGCATCAGACCGACCGCCTCGCCGAACTCGTCTGCAGCAATTCGCTCAAGAGCGAGTCCGAATCGACCGCGCCGTGGCTCCTCAAAGAGGAGCTCCGCCGTCTCGACTCCCTCCTCCTCCAGTGCGCCCAAAAAGCCCGCGTCCCCGGCGGCCACGCGCTCACCGTCGATCGCGACATCTTCGCCGAAGCAGTCACCGCCGCGATCTCTGCCGAGCCGCTCATCAACCTCGTCCGCGACGAAGTCACCACGCTCGCGCCCGACGCAATCTGGATAGTCGCCTCCGGCCCGCTCACCAGCGGACCGCTCGCCGAGGAGATCGCGCGCCTCACCGGATCCGGTCGTCTTTACTTCTACGACAGCATCAGCCCGATCGTCGACGCCGAGTCCGTGGATACCTCGATTGCGTACTGGGCCTCGCGCTACGGTAAGTCCACCGACGGCACCGACGACTACCTCAACTGCCCGCTCGATCGCGAGCAGTACGAGCGCTTCGTCGACGAGCTTCTCAAAGCCGATTCCGTGTCTGCCCACATCGCCGAAGACAACACCTGCTATTTCGAGGCCTGCCTGCCGATCGAGGAGATCGCCCGCCGCGGCCGCGACACCCTGCGCTTCGGACCGATGAAGCCCATGGGGCTCGATAATCCGCGCACCGGTCGCCGCCCCTGGGCCGTGGTCCAGCTCCGTCAGGAAAACCTGCGCGCAGAGAGCTTCAACCTCGTCGGCTTTCAGAACCACATGAAATTCGCCGAACAGAAACGTGTCCTACGCCTCATCCCAGGCCTCGAAAACGCCGAGTTCCTTCGCTACGGCCAGATCCACCGCAACACCTATATCAACGCTCCGGCGCTGCTCACCCCCACGCTTCAACTCCGCGAGCGACCCGAGGTGTTCTTCGCCGGCCAGATCTCGGGCGTCGAAGGCTATGTCGAATCGATCGCCACCGGCCTGATCGCCGGCCTTCACGCCGCCGAGTTCGCCGCCGGCGCCACGCCGCGCGCCTTGCCGCGCGCCACTGCTCTCGGCTCGCTCTGCCATTACGTCTCCGGCGCCGAGTCGAAGAACTACCAGCCCGCCAACATCACCTTCGACCTGCTCCCGCAGCTCGACGAGGCCGAACGCCAGCGCCTGCGCAAAGACAAAAAGGCGCGCCACGAGCTGGTGTGCCGGCAGGCCCTCGACGCGCTCGAAGAGTACCGCCATGCCCGCGTCTGAACTGGAACGTCAGATCGCGCTGTACCTCGAAGAACTCGCGCGCGCCGGAAATTCCGAGCACTCCATCCGCGCGTACGATGCCGACCTCCGCCAGTTCCTCGCCTATCTCTCCCCGCCCGATCTGCCGCCGCCCGCGCCCACCGAGCTCGATCTGCTCGTACTGCGCGAATGGCTCGCCGGCCTCTACCGCGACGAGCTCAGCACCGTCACCATCCGCCGCAAACTCGCTGCCGTCCGCGGACTCTTCCGCTTCATGCTCCGCGAGGGCATCGTGCCGCTCAATGTCGCGCGCCTCGTGCG
>JAOAPT010000353.1 GCA_025463045.1 Candidatus Solibacter sp. | reverse complement strand
GGCCGCAGCGCTCCTGCTGCTCGAGATCCTGCAGCGCCACCTTCCGAATCGCCAGCCCGAAATCACCGACGCGTTCATCGCGGCCCTGATGGCCTGCGTCCTCTGGATCGCCCGCGGCACGCGCGAGGGTGCCAAGGAGTAGCATGGTCGTCTGGCTGCTGCGCGCTCCTGCTGCTCGAGATCCTGCAGCGCCACCTTCCGAATCGCCAGCCCGAAATCACCGACGCGTTCATCGCCGTCCTGATGGCCTGCGTCCTCGGGATCGCCCGCGGCACGCGCGAGGGGGCCAAGGAGTAGCATGGTAGACGAAGGAGTCTTATGCGCTTCCCTGCCCTTTTCCTGCTGCTTTCCGCAGCCGCGGCCCACGGCGCCGAAATCCCCAAAGGCGCTCACGCGCTGCTGAGCTTCATCAATTCCGTAAGTACGCGGACGGCGCGCGAGGGCGACTACGTGTATTTCCGCACGTCGACGCCGATCGTCAACGATGGCACAATCGTCGTGCCCACCAACAGCTACGTGCAGGGCATCGTCACGCATTCCAAACGCAGCGGGCGCGTGAAGGGCGTCGCCGAGTTAGGAATTCGCATCGAAACGTTGACGTTACCGAGCGGCAAAGTCGTCAAGATGACACCGAGTCTCAGTTCGATCGATTCCGGCGGGGGTGATCAAAAGATAGTCGGCAAAGAGAGCGAGATTAAGCAAGGCACTTCTCATGGCAGCGATGCGGCGACCATCGCGGGGTCCGCCGGCACGGGCGCGGCGCTCGGGGGGCTGACGGATCGCAGTTGGCGGGGAGCGGGAATCGGCGGCGGCGCCGGCACAGGAGTTGGCCTCGCAACCGTGCTGTTGACGCGCGGGCGGGAAGTGGAATTGCACCAGGGCGCGACCGTCGACGTAGTTTTCGACCGTGCAGTGACTATCGATTAGAGGAGAAAAAAAGCGGCCCGCCTAAGGAGGGATGTTACCGAGGAGTGGGCTGACCGCTATTGAGTGTCTCTTGCGCTTTTAACGACCGACCATCATCGTAAACGAATCACCGGACGCCGCGCGAGTATCTTTCGGCCAGTTAGATCCGCGTTAGTCTGGTAAGTTCATGCCTCCGCGCCCCAAGCCCACTGTGATCTCCACCGCGCCACTCTTGTCGCGCGAGCTTCGCATTGCGCTAACCGCACTCTGCGCGCTCTTCTTGTTCGGCTTGTTTTCCCGCGAGATATACGATTCGGATTTCTGGTGGCATTTGCGCACCGGACAGTACATCGTAGAGCACCGGGCGCTGCCCGCACCGGACCCATTCTCCTGGACGACCTCGATCGCGCGCGACGTGTATCCCGGCGAATCGCGCACGCGGTACTTCAATCTCACCCACGAATGGCTCGCGCAGGCGGCGATCTACGGCGTCTGGCGGATCGCGGGATTTCCGGGCGTTGTCGCCGCGCGCGCACTCACGATGACGGCATTCTGCGGCCTGGTCGGACTGGTCGCATGGAAGCGTCGCGGCAGCTTCTTTGCAGCGCTCGCGGCTGCGCTGGCCGCGGCCTCGGTCGCGCGGCTCTTTGCGTTCGACCGGCCGTATCATGTCACGTACTTTTTCCTGGCGGCCACGCTGGCGATCCTCGAGTTCCGCCGGTTTCTATGGCTGTTGCCACCGCTATTCCTTATCTGGGCGAACTCCCACGGCGGCTATTTCCTGGGCTGGATCCTGCTCGGCGCGTGGTGCGTGCAATCGCTCGTCGAACGCCGCCGCGATCGCGCGCTATGGCTCACCAGCGCGGCCAGCATACTCGCGTCGGGCGTGAATCCGAATGGCTTTCAGACGTTTCGCGCGCTGCTCGATTACCGCCAGAGCTTTCTGCAAACCCAACTGCTCGAGTGGACGCGCCCCGTGCTCTGGCCGCCGAGCGAATTCTCCGTGCTGCTTCTCGCGAGCCTGGCTGCACTCATTTGGGCGCGCCGCCGCGCGCGCGTCGCCGACTGGCTGATCTGGATCGCGTTCGCCGCCGCGTCGCTGTCCGCCTATCGCAACATCATCCTGGTCGGCCTCTTCGCGCCCATCGTGCTCGTTGCGTACGCACCGTGGAAGTTGCGGATGCCGGCGATCGCGCCCTACGCGCTGGCCTTCCTGCTGATCGCTGCCACGGGGTTTGGAGCGATGCGCGGCAGTTTCTTCCAATTCCGCGCCGCCGAGTGGAAGTACCCGTCGGGCGCCGCCGCGTTCCTGACCACGCACCACATCGACGCGCCGTTATTTAACACCTATGAGTACGGCGGCTATCTGATGTGGCGCGGATTGCGGACCTTCATCGACGGCCGCGCGCTCAGCGAATCGGTGTTTCAGGACTACGCGCGCATCCTATACAACCACGACGCGTCCGACGGCCGGCCCTCCGGCGAAGATCTGCTCGCGCGCTACGGCGTCCAGGTCATCGTGATGAACACCTTCGAGCCTTCGACCGCGCCGATCTACCTGCTCGCCCCCGCGCTCGCCGATCCCGCGCAGACCACGTGGAAGCTGGTGTACAACGATCCGCAGGCGCTCATCTTTATGCGCACGCCGCCGGCCGGCGTGACTCCGCTGAACTCGCTCGACGTGCTGACCCATATGGAGGACGAGTGCAGCCTTCATCTGGCGCACGAGCCCGAGTACCCGCGATGTGCGCGGAGCCTCGGCCAGATCTTCTCGAAGGTTGGCGATTTCGAGCGTGCGCGGAAATGGATCGGCGCCTATCTCGATCACCCGCACCCGCCCGATCCCGAAGCGGAGAACGCGTATCGTCAGATGCTGAGGTAGGTTCGCAAACCGCTCCGTTGAGGTGCGCGAAGCCCATCAGAGCCGCGACGGTTACGGAGCGGTGGTCGCTCGGGAGTGACCACCGCTCCCTCACGGTCGCGGCTCCGATGGGGTGTGTTGTTCATCGGAGTTCTTCATGGCCCCGTTCGGGGCCACAACAAGGGATGAAAATGCACGATCGTTTTTTTTGGAGGGTCATTTTCAGGGGAGTTCTCCATGGCCCCGTTCGGGGCCGCAACAAGGGATGAAAATGCATGATGCTTGTTGGCGCGTTATTTTCAGGGGAGCGGTGGGCATGAGGAGGATCACCGCTGGCGGTCGCGGATTTCTGCCTATCGTTTGGCGAACTTCGCGTCCATCAAGACCCACAGGTTCGGGTCCAATTCGACCGTTCCCGGATCGCGGTCCGCGGGAATGTCGAAGCGCTGCGATTTGGACGTCATCTCAACCCGCACCGTCTTCTCGCCGATCGCCACATCGAGCGGCAGGCGGAACGCGTCACCCGACTGCGTCTGTGCGAGCTCGACCTCGACCCGCTTCGCTGCAACGTTGTACTTCCATCCGCCTTCGATCTTCGGCGACCCCGCGCGCCGCAGCCACTGCCGGAAGAACCACTCGAGATCCGTGGCGGACGCCTCCTCCATGACGCGCCGCAGATCGTCGGTGGAAGCATTCGAGTCGCGATAGGCGCGGTAATATTCGCGGATACCCACCCAGAATCTCTCCGTGCCGATCACGCCGCGGAGCATGTGTAGCACCCATCCGCCCTTTTGGTATACGATGCCCACCGGCGCGCGCCCATTCTGTATCTCCGGCAGATTGTCGTGGATGACCGCGATGTTAGGCGTCCGCTTTTCCATGCCGAGAATGCCGGAGCGCGAGCGCTTCATCGAGGCGGCGAACGCATCGCGCCCTTCGTAAAACTCCGTGGCGAGCGCAGCAAAGTAAGTCGCGAAGCCCTCGCTGAGCCAGGCATCGTCCCAATCTTTTTCGGTCACTGAATCGCCGAACCATTGATGCGAAATCTCGTGCGCGACGAGTCCGAACGCCGGCCGATTGCTCACCGCGCTCTCCCCGTAGAAAATCGCGCTCGCATGCTCCATGCCGCCGCCCATCTCCGACACCTGCACGTCCGCGAGCTTCTCGTAGGGGTACGGTCCGATGTGCGAAATGAAGAACTCCATCGCGCGGCGCGTCGGCTCCTCGAACGTGATGATTCCGTTCTCGCGATCCTGCGGGAAGACCCACGTCTCGAGCGGCACGCCTGCCGCCGTGCCGAAGTGCCGCGACGCAAACCGCGCAACACCGATATTGTTCAACCACGCGGCGATCGGCACAGACTGCTTCCAATGTGTCATGCGCCTGCCATCGGCGAGATCGAGTTCCTCTACAAGCAATCCGTTGGCGACCACCTGGTAGTGCGCCGGCGCGGTCACCAGAAACTCGCTGGTCGCCTTATCGGAAGGATGATCGATGGTGGGCAGCCACTGGCGCGCCAGGGTCGGCCAGTTCCAACTGAAGAACGTGCGATCGCCGAACTTGTTTTTCCCGATGTGCAGCCCGCTGCCCGGACGTCCGCGATACTTCACGGTGAACTGCCGCCGCTCGCCGGCCTTCGGCGAAGGTATCAGCGCGATGGTCAGACGATCGTTCGCATGCGCGAACTTCACCGGCGCGGCGCCGCACGTGACGTCGCTCACCATCATGCCTTTTCCGTCCTTCAGACTGGTGAGGTCGAGCGTCACCTGGGTCACGGCGTCGCTCACGAAGCGGAGATCGGCCGTAGTCTCGCCGGCTACTTCGTCGCTCTCGTCGCTCAAAGTGATTCGGAAAACATAATGCTGTGCATCGATGCCCGGCTGCCGCGGATAATTGTCCCCGAAGGCCAGCGAGACGCACACGAATAGACCGACCTGAACTAACTTTCTCATTGACCCTCTGTGGAGTTACTATACTGCAATTTAACTGCATGGTTCCCACTGTCAAAATCAGCGCTGTACAGGTGCTCGGACTGGCCGCTCTCGGGGTCGTGATGGGCTCGTGGTTGAAGCGGCGCATTCCGCTGCTGGACCGTCTCAACATCCCCGTGCCGATTATCGGGGGGATGGTTTACGCGATCGTCGCGCTCGTCTGCCGCGACCGATTCCTCAACATCGACGCCGACGTGTCGCTGCGCGACCTGCTCCAGACCGCGTTCATGACGACGATCGGACTCAGCGCGCGCCTCGAACTCGTGCGCCGCGGCGGCGCCCGCATGGTCTGGCTGGTAGGTGCGGCGAGCGTGGGCGCGGTGCTGCAAAACCTGCTCGGGATCGCGATGGCGCACGGTTTGGGCGTCGACCCGCGGCTCGGCATCCTCACCGGCGCGGTCTCGCTCGCCGGCGGACCGGCCACCTCGCTTGCCTTCGGTCCCGTCTTCGAAAAGATGGGCGTCGCCGGCGCGACGACGGTAGCCTTCGCGTCGGCAACATTCGGCATCGCCGTCGCCGGACTGATCGGCGGCTACATTGGCGGCTGGCTGATCCGCCGGCACAATTTGAAAGCACCCGCGTTCGCCGCGGCCGCCGCGCCATCGCCGATCGACGCGGGCGGATCGCTGACGACCACCGTGATCGCAATCGCCATATCGATGGGCGCGGGCAGCCTGGTGAGCACCGGCATTCAAGCGTACGGCGTGATCCTGCCGGGCTACATCGGCGCGATGATCGTCGGCGCGATCATTCGCAATCTGGACGATCGCTTTCGCTTCGCACGAATCGCGCAGGCGGACGTCGATTCGGCCGGCCGGATCGCGCTCTATCTCTTCATCGTCATGGCGCTGGTCACGCTGCGGCTCTGGGAACTCGCGCACCTGGCGCTGCCGATGATCGTGATGCTTGCCGTGCAGGTGGTGTTCTGCTGCGCGATGTGCGTGACGCTCTCGTTCTGGGTGCTCGGGCGCAATTACGAAGCGGCGGTCGGCTCCGCGGGCTTCTGCGGCTTCATGCTCGGGATCACGGCGAACGCGGTTGCATGCATGGAAGAGCTCGTCGAGAAGTACGGTCCGGCGCCGCAGGCTTTTCTGATTGTGCCGATCGTCGGCGCGTTCCTGATCGACTTTACGAATTCGCTGATCATCACGGCATTCGCGAACTGGTTGAAGTGAGGAAGGGGGCCCGGACTCACGCGCGTCCAGGCCGAAGGCAGGCTATGAGGCAAGCCGCACGTACGTGATGCCTCCACCGAAAGCGGCGCATCCGGTGCCGTGTCCCGAGGATAACCCCGGTCACGTGTATTAGATTTGCTCTAAGTGGCTTGGTTCCACAAGACTGTCAATCGTTACTCGCGATCGCTGACGATAGTTATGGAACTGCTGGCAGTTACGAGCGCTGATGAAGCGCCGAGCCCCAATCCGAGCCGCGACCGTCAGAGAGCGGTGGTCGCGTGACCACCGCTCCATAACCGTCGCGGCTCCGATCGGTGTGTGTTCTTCAACGGAGTTCTTCATGGCCCCGTTCGGGGGCACAACAAGGGATGAAAATGCATGATCGTTTTTAGGCGCGTCATTTTCAACGGGGTTCTTCATGGCCCCGTTCGGGGGCACAACGATCCCTCTTAGTGCACCATGGGTCCACCACATTATCCGTTCGCAACATATAAGAAGCGCAAGATAAACAACGCCGTCAACAAGTAGACGAACCAATTTACCTCGCGGAACTTACCGCG
>JAOAPT010000326.1 GCA_025463045.1 Candidatus Solibacter sp. | reverse complement strand
TCTTCACCGCCAAGTGGCAGAAGTAACCGCGACCGTCCACGCGCAGGCCCAAAGGCGATCAAGAACGCCGAGCCCCAATCAGAGCCGCGCCCGTCGCCGCTCGATGCTCCTACGGCCGTGCTGTCATCCGAAGATTGACCTGCACCGTCTCGCTTGCGGACACTAGCTCGATGCGTTAGTGGATCGAGCATTGAGGGCAGCCGCGCTCCATAGCACAGCCGCAAGAATCGGAATAGCACGTTGTGGAAACATACCTCTCCCTTAAAGCGAGTAGTTACAAACCCGTATCCCGATTGGATTTATCATACAGGTTCGCTTTACGTTGGCAAGCGACGTACGTTAACGGCCGCCCGGGTGGAATGTATACCGCAGCATGAGTGTGTGTGTCGCCGAAGTAACGCCATAGTCCGTGGAAAAAACGTACTGCGCGAACAGATTGGGCGTGAACCGCCAGCCCGCCCCGTAGTCCGAGAAGCGCGATGCGTAGAGATTCGCCGGATTCATCGAGAAGAACGAATCCTCCACGCTCGTTCGGTTGCCGAAACGGTCGGGGAACAGATCCACATTCAGCCCATGACTCTGCCACACCTGCAGGAACGACGCCGTCAGAAAGAGTCGGCGTGTGATGTCGCTCTGAATTGCCGCGTGGGACGAGGCGAAATGACCGTCCGCGACCGCGTTCTGTAACAGCACGCGAGTCGCGTCTTCGGTCCGCGATGCCCACGTGCGCGCGGTGCCGCCGGCCAGGTCGAAGCTCAATGTGGTGCTGCGCGTCAGGGCGTAACCGAGGCCGATCCCGACCGAGCCGCGTTGTGCCCGGTCGCGTTCGTGCGAATCCACCGTCGTCGTCCGCGTCATTCCGTCGAGCAGCGAGATGCCCAGCCACGCTGCCGTCAGTCCGTAGTACAGGCGCGGCGTCAGCAGCCCGCGCAGCCGCATGCCGAACTCCGAGGAGTGCCCGCCGGTCCGCGTGTTATTCAGTCCGGCCGGGAAATGATTCAGCGTGTGACTGACGTCGCGATCGTCCGCGCGGATAAATGCATACCGGTAGAACACGCCGATCGTCGTGTTGCGTGACAAATCGCGCGAATATCCCGCCGTGATCCGCGTCTGCGTGATATCGCTCGCCGACGAAATATTTTCCTCCGCCAGCCGCCCCGGACCGTCCGATTCCCTCGTCACGCTCGAAAGCGAGCCCGTGCCCTTGAGCGCCGAAAGTTCCACGCCGAAACTGTTCGCCCCGAATCGTCGTGCCGCCACCAGCGCCGCCGAATAATAGGTCGTGCTCGAATCGCCGCTCGTGCTCGTATTCGAATAAGTGTTGTGTTCCAATGTCCCCGGCGCGTATTCCGGCGTCGAAGTCACGGACGTGTTGCCCACGCGCGAAAGCGAGAGGCTGCCGCCGAATGTGTATTTGCCCGAAGGCGCAAAGAACGAAATCTGCGGTGAGATGCTGTAGTCGCTCGGCAATCCGCCCGTCGGTCCAAATGCCGATTGATATTCCTGGAGCGTGCGCGCGCCGCGGAAGGTCGGCAGGATGAAGATCCTCCCCTCCGCGCTCTGAAACCCGCTCGCATACGCCGGATTCTCCAGGCTGTCCAGGTGCGCTTCCGGGAAGGCATTGAACCGAAACAGAAACGGCAGCTGCCCGATGTCCACCAGCGAAGCCAGATAGCGATCGTATGTGCCGGCGGTCGCGCGCGGAGAGCTCTCTTCGTGATCGTGCCCTTGAGATCCTCCGGGTCCTTGTGAACCCTGCACAGCTTGAGGTTGCGGCGGCAGACCCTGCGGAGCAGGCGGCCCGCCCTGGTTCGGAGGCGGCGGGGCATCGCCGTGTCCATCCGGCATCTTCACGTTTGCCGCAGCCGCGGGAGCCGGCGGTTTGCGATCGCGATCGGCTGCCACATTCCGGTCGCCCCCATCGCGTGCAGGCGGTCCCAGATTCCCGCCGGCGAGCAAATGGAAATCCTGCCCGGCCTGCACCAGCACTCCGCGTCCCGCCTCGATCAGCACCCGCCGCGCCGGATCGCTCAGGCTCGAAACTTCCACCGCGCCCTCGTAGACCACCACCTGCGTGCCGCCGTCCGCCGTAACTTCGATGCTGAACTCCGTGCCGCGCACCGCGATCGACGCCGTCGGGCTGTTCATCCGGTAAGGATTGGGCTTGCCCGCGAAGTGATTGATCTTCACCCTCACGATCCCGATCGTGATCTCGAACAGCTCCCGCAGCGACGATGCCGCGCGGTAGTCCTTCAGTACCACGACCGACTCCGGCGATACCACGACCATGCTGCCATCGCTCAGGTCGATCACCACCCTGCCGCCGCCGCGCGTATCGATCCGGTCTCCCGGATTCAGAATGAAGCCCGCGGTCAGCGCCAGCGGGCTGAGCCCGGGCGAAGTCAGCACCGCGGAGCCGGTCACGCTGGAGGCCCGGGCAATCACAGACGAAGATTGAGCGGCGGCTACGGATGTGAACAGTAACGCGAGCACTACAGCGGCACTCGTAGCCGGGCCGGTCGGGAGCCGGCACAACTGGAGCTGCATCACACGATATCCATCGTCCTCTCCGGGGGCCGTTCCGTGCCTTCCGCTTCAGGCTCCAGTTCTACGTCACCCTCCGGGTCCACCGTCCCATGCAACTGATAGCGGGCGATGAGGCGCTGGATGGTGCGGCGGTCAAGATCAAGGACCGCGGCCGCTCGCCGACGGTTCCAGCCCGTCTCTTCCAGAATAAGCTGCAAATACCGCCGCTGCAGTTCTTCCATATTCGGCCGATCGGCAATCAGGCGCAGCTCGGGACGTTCCGGCGCGGCGGTCTTCGTCCGGCAGGCCGCGATCTCTCCAGGCAGGCAATCGATCGTCACTACACCACCCGAAGAGAGTGCTACCGCGCGTCGCAGCGCGTTTTCCAACTCGCGCACATTGCCCGGAAACTTGTGCGCGGCCAGCGCCTCGGCAGCTTCCCTCGTGAGATGCAGCGGACCGTCGCCCGGCTCGCGAAACCGTTGTAAAAAGTGGCCGGTGAGCAGTTCCACGTCGCCCGCGCGGTCGCGTAGCGGCGGCAGTTCCACACTGAGCACGCTTAGCCGGTAAAACAGATCGGCGCGGAAAGTCCCGGCAGCTACCAGGTCGCGCAGCGGCGCATTGCTCGCGCCGATCACGCGCACATTGAAGCGCCGCGATTGCGTTGCGCCCACCCGACGCACTTCGCCGCTCTGCAACACGCGCAACAAACTCTGCTGGAACGCCTGGCTTGTCGACGCCAGTTCGTCCAGGAATAGCGTGCCGCCATCCGCCGCTTCGAACAGTCCGGCGCGATCGCCGTTGGCGCCCGTGAATGCGCCGCGCGTGTGGCCGAAGAGTTCCGCTTCGAGCAGCGTGTCCGTCAGCCCGGAGCAGTTCACGCTCAGGAACGGCCGCCCGCGTCGCGCGCTGAAATCGTGGATCGCGCGTGCCACCAGTTCTTTGCCCGTTCCCGATTCTCCGAGGATCAGCACCGTCGCATCCGTCCGCGCCGCCTGCGCGATCAGTTTGTAGACCACGATCATCGGCGCGCTGCGTCCCACCAGGCCCACCTGCGCAAGCTGGTCCTCGGGTTCGGGAGAGGGATAGGCGTCCGCCTCCCGGCGTGCCTCGAGCAATCGCTTCAAAAGCGCGACCACTGCCGAGACATCGAATGGCTTGCCGATAAAATCGCTCGCGCCGCGCGTCACCGCGTCCACGGCGACCTGCAGCGAGCCCTGCGCCGTCATCAGCACGATCGGTAGATTGGGGTTTGCTTCGCGCAATGCGTCCACCAGGTCCAGGCCGCCCAGGTCGGGCATGTAGATATCGCTCAGGACGGCATCGAACTGGCCGGACAATGCGAGATCCAGCGCCTCGCGTCCATTGCGCGCGCTGGTTACTCGAAATCCGTTTAAGGTGAGGCCGGTTTCCAGCATTAGCCGGATAGAGCGCTCGTCGTCTGCGATGAGAATGTGTGGTTGTTGTTGAGACATCATGTTGCCTCCGTGCGGGGAATCCGCAGGGTAAATGTGGAACCCCGCCCGACTTCGCTCCTGACGGAGACGGAGCCGCGATGGAGTTCCGCGATTTCGCGTACCAGCGAGAGGCCGAGGCCGGTACCTGGAACGCCGGCATCCTGCACGCGGGGTACGCGATAAAACTTTTCAAAAATTCGAGCCAGGTCGCTTTCCGGAACTCCGTAGCCCTGGTCGCTTACTTCAATGAAGAGAGCCTCTTCGTCTGCGCGGGCCGCAACTGTCACCGTGGTTCCGTTCGGGCTGTACTTGATCGCGTTCGACACCAGATTCTCCGCCGCGCGCGAGATCAGGTCCAAATCCGCGAGCACCGCCGGCAGGTCCGGCGAAATATCGCGCGTCAGTTGAATCTGCCGTTGCCCCGCTACCGGCCCCAACAGAATCAGAATGCGATCGAGTACGGTTTCCACCCGCACCGGCGCCAGTCGCATTTCCGTCGCGCCGCTCTCCAGGCGCGTAATATTCAGATATTCGGTGATCATACTCGCGAGGCGCTTCACTTCGTCGTTGATCGCAAGATTCATCTCGCGCCGCCGCCCCGGCTCCACGTCGTATGCCGCCAGCAGTTCGGTCATTCCCTGAATCGCCGTGAGCGGCGTGCGCATTTCATGAGAGACCAGGGAGATCACGTCATTCTTGGTCTGCTGCAATTCGTGCTGCCGCGTAACATCGCTCAGCGAGCCGACGATCCCGAGCACCGGGCCCTCTCCCTTTTCGTCGGCCGACACGGCGGCCAGCCGCAGCGTGTACTGCCGCTGGCGCAACCCGCGGATCGTGATCTCCCGCTCGATGTGCCCGCGCTCGGCGATCAGCCGGGCGAGCGTTTCCCCATCCACTGCGCCATTCAACCGGTGCGCCAGATTCTGCCCCACCAGTCCGCGCGAGGGAGCTCCCAGAATTGCGCCGGCGCTGCGGTTCGCAAATGTGATCATCCCGTCGGAATCGGCGATCAGCAGTCCGTCTTCGATCGAGCGCAGCGCGAAGTTGATGAACTTGGCGCGGTCCAGCAGGCGCGCGTTCAGTTCGCTGAGCATCCGCGCTTTCCACTCCAGCCCCCTGGGCAGCCACCCGCGCGAGAGCGATACCGGGCCGCCCTTCGCCCAGTGGTACGGACCGGGAATTCCGGGACCCGCGGGCGCCAGCAAATCGCCGGAGAGAGCGAGCTCCGCGATATTGCTGTCCAGCCGCGCGCTCGCCGTCAGCGAGCGCTGCAACAGCCCGAGCACGCCCGCGCACCCGAACGCCACCAGGCACGGCACGAGCGGTGGAAATATCAGGAGCTTGAGAAATGCAACGTACCCCGCCACCATCACCAGCGCTGCGATTCCGATTAGTACCGCGAGCTGCTTCAGCAGTTCCGGTCCGCCTTGCGCTACTTCCAGCAGGATCAACGTGAGCAGCGCCACCACTGCGGCCCACAGAAACGCCGCCATGTCCGAAGTTTCCGAATAGTAGCGCGAGCGAAGAATGACGTTCAGCGTGTTGGCCAGCACTTCCACGCCGGGCATGAGGGCGCCATGTTGATCCGCGCGCGCATCGCTGTAGCGCACGAACGGCGACGATACGCGATCGCCCAGCGAAGCCGCCGTCGCGCCAATCAGAACGAACTTCCCGCGGAACTTCTCGGGCAGCACCCGCCCCGCCACCACGTCCGCCAGGCTGTACGTCACCGGATTGAACGATCCCGCCGGCCCCACGTAGTCGATCGCCATTCGCCCGCCGCGCAGCACGCGCGTCGATTGCGAGGGTTCCACCACCGCATCGCGCGGCGACGAACCGAGCAGGATGGTACGCGATCCCAAGAGCAACGCATTCTGCGTGTCCGTGACGCCTTCCTCGGCAGTCCCGTCGGCGACCCGGACGGCCTCGATCGCCATCGCGCGGAAGGAGCGCCCGGAGTCGTCGGCCAACCTCACCGAGATCTGGCGAGCGATCCCTTCGAGCTCCGTCTGCACGTTGACATGCCCCACGGCGGCGGCAGCTCTCTCGATCGAGGATAGCGGCAGCAGCCACCGCGAAGGTCCGCCATGCACCGGAGAATCGGTGAGCTGTGACGCGACCACCACATTTCCCGCGCGCCCGATCGAGCGCGACAGGCTCTCGTCGTCTTCCTGGGTCGTGGGGTCGGTGAACAGCACGTCGAGCGCGATCACCTTGGGATGAGCGGCCGCCAGCGCGTCGATCGTCCGCGCGATTACCTGACGCGACCACGGGAAGCGCCCGTAGCGCAACATGCTCGGTTCGTCGATCGCCACAATCGCGATATCGTCCGGCACCGGTTGCGGTCCGCGCAGACGCATCAGCCAGTCGCGCGTGTAGCGGTCGATCCCGGGAGCGCGCCAATCGACCAGGATTCCCGCGGAAGCAGATGCCAGCACGATCGCGAGGCTCCATGCGATCTTCGCGGCTCTGGCTCGACTGAACATTAAGTTACTTTCAGCTTACTCTCGATGCGCAATCCGGCCGGTTGAGCGTAACGGCACATCTCGGTTCGGGTAGAAGGCACGTCGCTTGCCAGCGTAATCTAGCTTGTAACTACATTGGAATCAGCAAGATGAATTTGAGTATCTACCCGAAAGAGGCAAATTGCCACCCTAAGGCTTGGTGCGACGCGGCCCATGCGCCACCCGCCCACGGGTAACATCAGCGCCCAGGACAGCGCCCTCTCCGTTACTATGACCAAAAAGCTGCTTTTTTTGATGACGATATTGCTTGTCGCCTCGTTCGCGCTCATGGCTGCGGACGTATCCGGTAAGTGGACCTTTGAACAACCCGGCCGCGGCGGTAATCCCGGTCGTCCCGTAACCATTACCTTGAAGGCTGACGGCAGCACGCTCACCGGCACAATGCCCGCTGGCGGCCGTGGCGGCGGCGGCGACCCCATCGCGATCAGCGATGGCAAGATCGACGGCAACAACGTCACCTTCACAGTGAAGCGCGAGATGAACGGCAATACCATCGTTACGAAGTACGAAGGCGTTCTGAACGGCGACGAACTGAAGCTCAAGATCACCCGCCCCGGCCAGGACGGCACGCCCGTGGTCGTCGACGTGGTCGCGAAGCGCTCCGCCACCTAGAGCGGACCGGATCGGAGTAGTATCACAGCGGCTTGCCCTCCGGGGCAAAGCCGCTTTTGTATTTTTTGGCCCCTCGGTGTGGTAACGTACGCGCCACGGACAACGCCTAATCGGACACTATGACCAAAAAGCTGCTTTTTGTAGTTACGATCGCGCTTGTCGCTGCATTCTCGCTGCTCGCAGCGGATGTCACCGGCAAGTGGGTAGCCGAGCAACCCGGCCGCAATGGTGGGCCGCCCCGGCAGACAACGTTTGACTTGAAGGCCGACGGGTCCGCATTGACCGGTAGCATGACCGGCGGTATGGGCCGCGGCGGCGCCGCTCCGGCCGCGATTGCCATCTCCGACGGCAAAGTGGACGGCGACAAGGTTTCCTTCACCGTGAAGCGCGAAACGCCGAACGGCGCGATGGAACAGAAGTACACCGGAACCGTTTCCGGCGACGAACTCAACTTGACCACGACCCGTCAGGGCCCCGATGGTCCGGTCGAAATGAAGATGACCGCGAAGCGGTCGAAGACCTAGGCTCTAGCAATTTCTTGAGCAGTGAT
>JAOAPT010000302.1 GCA_025463045.1 Candidatus Solibacter sp. | reverse complement strand
TTCCTGCGCGTCCAGTTCCTCAGGCAGGCGCGGTCCGCGCAGCCACTCGTACAGCACAAGGGTTGGCAGGACGATTCGTTCGCCATCCGCCAGTACGATTCGCATTGCGGATGCGGAACGTCTCCTCCCCGCCAGGCCGTCGATGAGCACCGACGTGTCCAGTACGATCACGTGCGCTTCCCGGACTTCGTCAACCGTCCGCCGGACCGCCGGGCCCGGCGAATCTCTTTCAACTCTGCATTCACTTCCTTTTGGGGACGAGCGGGAATCCGCGGGACCAGCGCGTCAAAGAGCTTCAACGTCCTTTGTCGTTCTGCCTCGCTCAGGCGGCCGATGCGGGCGTGATAGTCGCTCACGGCATCGCGGACGATCTGGCTCTTCGGCTTCGCGAGGCGTTCGGCGGCGTCTTCGATCCTGTGGACGGTTTCGGCGTCCAGCGTGAACGTGACCTTGTTGGATGCCATACCTCTACCATACCACTGCCATAGTCTTACGAAACCTGCCAGTAGACAGAGTAGCGCCTCCCGAAGATACTGCTCAACGGCGCGAGCGTCACGTCCTTCTGCTGGCCGCTGGTGCGGAAGGTCAGCGGGGCGCCGGCGGGCTTGATCCACGACGCGGGGTCGGGGCCGGCCGCCTGGAAACCCGGCACTTCGATCGGCACCCGGCGCAACTGCGGGGCGTTGGGACCGACGAGCATCTGCTCGGTCAGTCCCTCGCTGCCCAGGTCGCCCGCGAGCACGATCGGGCCGTAGAGGAAGGCCTGCGTCTTCGGATCGTCTGGCATCGCCTCGACGCTGAGATGCATGGGGAGGATCATTTCGATCCTGTCGCCGGCCTTCCAGGCGCGCGTCAGGGTGAGGTAACTGCCGGGCGTCGGCGTCACGTCGATTGCGCGACCGTTGACCTTCACCGCGGCGGCGCGCGTCCACGCGGGAATGCGCAGGCGCATCGCGAGCGGCGCGGGCTTCGCGGCGGTGACGGTGAGGGTGGTGGTCGGCTGCTCGGGGAATTTTGTTTCCTGCCGCAAGCGCAGGCCCTTCTCTTCCCAGTTCAGCTCCGACGGGATGAAGAGGTTGACGAACAGGCCGTCCTCATCGCGCCAGTAGATGCTGTCGTTGAGTTTCGAAAACTCTTCGACGCCGCTGCCGGTGCAGCACCAGAAGGATTGGTCCTCGGTGTTGAAGGTCTTCCATGCGCCGGGTGTGAGCGAGAGGTAATACTGCGTGTAGCCGGTCTTCGGCTGGATCGTGCCCAGGCGGTGATTGAAGAGCGCTCGCTCATAATAATCGAAGTAGGCCGCGTCGGGCTTCCAGCTATATAAGTGGCGCGTGAGCTTGAGCATGTTGTAACTGCAGCAGCACTCGGCGGTCGCCACGCTGCGCTTCAACTCGGCGGCGAGCATGCGCGGCTGCGTGAGCCAGCCTTCGCCGTTGCTCGTGCCAGCGGTGACGTAGCTGCGCGCGGTGGTTACTTCGTACCAGAAATAATCGGCGACGTCGTGGAAGCGCATGTCGCTCGAAAGCTCGTAGCGCGCGGCGGCGCCGATCACCTGGGGAATGTGAGTGTTGACGTGCAGTCCGGTGAGTGCGTCGTTGCGCAGCGCGAGCGGATTGAAGAATTCCTTCTTGGTGAAACGGTCGCCGGCCTTCGCCCAGCGGTCGTTGCCCGTCACGGCGGCGAGGTTGTAGAGCACCTCGTTCATCCCGCCGTATTCGGTGCGCAGGATGTCCTGCATATGCTCTTCGGATTTCGACGCGGACCACTCGTCGGCCCAGTTCGACATGCCTTCGAGTACGGCGAGCGCCTGCTTGTTTCCGGCGAGCGTGTACATGTCGAGCATCCCGGCCATGATCTTGTGGACTGTGTAGAAGGGCGCCCACACGGGCTTGCGCGCGTCGAGGCGGTCGAACCACTCGATGGGGAATGCGCTCAGGTATCCGGTGGGGCCGAGCTTGGCCTGGCACCTGGCGAGTTCGGCAACCAGGTAGTCGGCTTTGGCCTTGGCCGCATTGTCTCCCATCGACGCGTACAACTGCGCGCTTGCGGAAAGGAAATGCCCGACGAAGTGGCCGCGCAGTTCGCCATCGCTGTTGACGCGCTTGCCGGGCGTGGGCTCGACGTAGACTTCCCATCCGCCGAGCGGCTGCGCGGTCGAGGGCAGGCCGGCGTTGAGGCGGAAGCTATGCAGCAGGCGGTCGGCGGCGAGGCGGTTCATGTACCCGCGATTCCACTCGGCAGCGTCGAGGAACGGCGACGGCAGGAGTCGCACCTGTGTCAGCGGAAAGGCCTGCGCGCGGGGCTCGATTTTCTTGCGCGTGAATTGGATTTCCTTGAACGGCAGGATGCCATCGATGGTGCCTTGGCGCATTTGTTGCGGCGGTTGGGCGCTGGTGTTCGGATTGGGCGCTCCCGCCGGCTGCTGCTGCGCGGCAAGGCCGCCGGCGGCGATCAGCCCGGCGAAACTGCGGCGACTGAGGGAGGACTTGTCGTTCACGTGGGCACCTCACGAGTGGAATCGCTTACAGTATGCCAAATGAATTCAACGCCGGCGAAGAGAGCTCACCGTAATCTCACGTAAGCGAACGTGCTTGCCAAAAGAGAGCCCATCAGCGGTCCCCTGAAGAACACGCTTCGCGGCTCCGATCGGAGCTCGGTTCTTCTTCATCATTGGTGGGCCGCAGGCCTGGCCGCAGGCCCATGGGACTCCCTGACGGTCGCGGTCAATTGATTGTGTTCTTCAGCGGTGGTCCTCGTCGGCGACCACCGCTTCCTAACGGTCGCGGCTCGGTTGAGCGCCTGCCCCTCATCACTTTCGCGCTGTGTTGACGAATGCATTGCGGCCTGCGCGAACCCGTACGTCTTTGGTCCTATAGCGCTTCGAAAGCATCGCGCGCATAACTGAAGCATGGCGCGCGAACCCGAAACCTTCCCTATCTTTAGGTATCACTGCGGCCGGCAGCTAATCTCCGCCAGTTGCCGCGCGGCGACGCCCTGGGGGCCCCAGCACTACAGTCCTAAATGAACGTGGCATTCTCGGCGAACGGCAAACAACTTGTGCACACGACGTCGAAAGATCAGTCGAACTGGTCCGCGCCGCAGGTCGTCGACGTGATGGCCGGGCTGAATGCGCTCGATCTGGAATCGCCGAACGTCTTCTACGACGACGCGGGTAAGCAGTTCATCGTGACGTGGTCCTGCACGCTGGCAAAGAACGCGATCCAGGCATTCCAGGAAGACGTGGAGCACAATCCGCGCATCTGGTACGCCACCACCAAAGACTTCACGAGCTTCTCCGAATCGAAGCTGCTCTTCGACAATAACTACGCGGCTCGCGACGCACAAATTCTGAAGCTCGACGGATCGCA
Source organism: Candidatus Solibacter sp. (assembly GCA_025463045.1). Lineage (GTDB taxonomy): Bacteria > Acidobacteriota > Terriglobia > Bryobacterales > Bryobacteraceae > Solibacter. The sequence continues at coordinate 14,052 of JAOAPT010000302.1, read as the reverse complement.
TTACGCCCTGCTGCACAACGATCAGACATGGCCGATGCAGAATATCCGGTTGGCCTTCGCGGCGACTCCGTTGGGACCGTGGGGACCATCGACCGATGCGTTCACGCCTAAGGGCACGCACTCGCCGAACGCTGTGTTCTCGGGCGGCGAGTGGTGGATCTATCATTCGGGCGGACTCGTGCGCACGCGCGCTTTCTGGAATTTCGTGGAAGTGCCCGGCGGGCCGCAGGTCGGCGTATTCACCCGTTAGCCAGACTTCTCCACGCATCGCTGCCGCCCTTCAGCGGGCGTACGCGAACGATGCCATGAGTCCTGAGGAGCAGCGCCGCACGGGCGCTGGAAGCTTCGTTTGGTCAACTACAGAAGAGGATGACGTCGCGATCGCGTGGGATGCCGGCATGTTGCGCGGCCAGTTCTTCGGCGGGTATGTGCAGTGCGCCGGGGATCGCGTCCTCGTCGAATTCGCGGCGGCTGCGCAGGTCGACGACGAACACGTCCTCGCCGGCATCGAGCTTCTTGCGCAGTTCGGCCGGCGTGATCCGCGCGACGGCGATCTTGTGCAGGAAGCGCTGGCGCTGGACATACTTCCAGGCGATCCACGCGCTCAATCCGGCGACCAGCACAAGCACCAGGCCCGACCCCATGCGAACGGCATACGCGCCGACGATCTCGATCTGGTCGCTGAACACGTACCCAAGCCCCCCGTAGGCCACGATCCAAATCAGGATTCCGGCGGTGTCGAAGAGGAGGAAGCGTGCCAGGCCCACGCCGCTGCTGCCGGCAAGCGGCGCGGCGACGGCGTTCAAGCCGGGGACGAACTTCGACACCAGCAGGGAATTGGCGCCATAGCGCAGGAAGGCGTTCTCGGTGCGGCGGACGCAGGAGTCGGGCTCGAGCGCGATGCGGCAAAGAAAATGAAGCACCTTGCCGCCCTTGCGCCGGCCGAGCTGAAACCAGATGTTGTCGGCGAGCAGGCAGGCGGCCAGTCCGCTGAGCACCACCAGGAGCGGATGCAGCTGTCCGGAACGGGCGAGCGCGCCGCAAGCCAGCAGCAGGGGAATCGACGGCAGTGGGAGCGCGCCCTGCTCGAGCAGCAGCCAAACGAAGAGCAGCACATACCCGTAATGCACCAGAAATACCGCGGCGTGGCTCATGGAGCTTCCAGCTTACGGCATTCAGCTTACGGCATTCAGCTTACGGCATCTGCGGGCGCGCGGCGTCGATCATCTTCGCGACCCAGCCCGCGTACGGAATTCCACAAGCGGCGAGCGCCTTCAACTCGCGGTCGAAATCGTATTCTACGCGGCGGATGGTGGGCGCGCCGTTATCCAGCAGGAGGTACGATGCGCGGCGGTCGCCATCGTACGACAGTCCTGCGCTGCCTGAATTGGCGATCGTCAGCGTGCCGAGATTGCGGATGTAAGGCCGGTGAATATGCCCGTAAATAGCGAGCGGACTCTCGAGCGGCTGGTAGATGGATGACAACTCGTCGTTGCTCGCCTCCGGTGCGGGTGCGCGCCAAAGGTTGCCGGGGCTGGCGTGGACCAGCGCAAGCCCATCGCGGCGTTGCATCGGGGGCAAGGCGCGCAGCCAGTCGACTCGCGCATTGCCGAGAGCTTCGCGCGTCCACGTCGCCATGGCTTCGATCGCGGGGACGATTGCCTGCATGGCGGGGACGGTCGCGGAGAACTCCGTGAGAGATTCGGGACGGAACAGAAGTTCGTCGGTATTGCCCACGACGCCCGGCCAGCCGAGATCGCGAATGCGATCCACGATTTCGACCGGACTCGAACCGCCGTCGGCCAGATCGCCACCATGGAGGATCAGGTCGGGCGCGGTCTGCCGCAGGTCGGCCACGACGGCCTCGAATGCTGTGCCGTTGCCGTGAATGTCGGAAACGATCGCGATACGCACTGCCTCAGCGTATGGTATTTCCGCACCGATCTTCAAGTGCGGCAAGAATTTGCCGATATGAGGTTCGCATGCACGCATTAATCGGCATCGCGGTCGTCTTCGCCGCTGTTATCGGCGGCTTCTTACTGGAAAGTGGAAACCTTTATGTCCTATTGCAGCCCGCGGAACTCCTGATTGTGGGGGGCGCGGCGGCGGGTATCGTGATGGTGGCGAATCCGCCGTCGACGATTCTCGGAATGTGGCGCGGAGTGCTGGCCGCGTTTCGTCCGCCACCGCACAATCCAAAGACCTTCCTACGATACATGCGCATGCTGTATGAGGTTTTCGCCTATATCCAGCGTGTCGGCATTTTAGAAATTGAGAACGATGTGGAGGATCCGGCCAAGAGCCGGCTCTTCGCCAACCATCCGGATTTCCTGAAGGATAAGACGACGCGCGCATTTGTCTGCGATTCGCTGCGCATGCTGGTGGTCGGCGTTACCACGGCGTCGGAGCTCGATCAGCTCATGGAACTCGATATCGAAGCGCAACGCCGCGGACGGCAGGAGCCGGTGACGGCACTTCACGCGGTGGCCGACGCGCTGCCGGGTTTGGGCATTGTAGCGGCGGTGCTCGGCGTGGTGATCACCATGCAGGCGATCGGCGGCCCTCCCGAGGCGGTCGGGCAGAAGGTGGCGGCGGCACTCGTAGGAACGTTTCTCGGCATCCTGCTCTGCTACGGAGTAGTTGGTCCAGTGGCCACGCGGCTCCAGTCGCTGGGCGAGACGGAAGGGCAGTTACTGCACGTTTTGCGGATTGCGATTGTGGCCTTCGCGCGTGGCGCCTCGCCGATTCTGGCGGTGGAATACGCGCGCCGATCGGTGGCGGTGGAACTCCGCCCGTCGTTTCAGGATATGGAGATTTCGATCAAGCGCGAGGCCAAGATTCCCCCCGTGCGTCATCCGAACATTCCGGAGGCGGTGGTAGCCGATGCCCAAGCTCAGTCTGCCTGAAGATACCGCGCCGCGCGCGCAGATCCGCTTTCGGAACGCCGGTGGGGGCCATGGGGGAGGCGGGGCTTGGAAGGTGGCCTATGCGGATTTCGTCACCGCCCTGATGGCGATGTTCATCGTGTTGTGGCTGATGAATTCGAGCACGAAAGTGAAATCGTCGATCAGCGGCTATTTTCGCGATCCCCGGGGGTTCACGCACACTCTGGGTGCGGGTCCGGGGAGTGCCGGCGAAGGCCTGGTGGTGGGCCGCCGGAACGTGGCGGATATCCGCAAGCAACTGGAAAGCGCCCTTCGCGCCATGCCGGAGTTCGACAAATTGCGCGATAACGTGAAGTTCAGCGTCACCGGGGAGGGACTGCGAATCGACCTGCTGGAGAACGATCAGGGCATGTTCTTCGTCACTGGAAGTCCGGCGCCCACCGCGTCGGGCCAGGAACTGCTGAGCGTCCTGGCGCGCGAGATCGGGACGCTGCCGAATAGCCTCGTCATCGAAGGCCATACCGATGCGAGCCCCTTCCGCAAGTCGCGTCCCACGGAAGGCTACAGCAACTGGGAACTGGCGGCGGATCGCGCGAATGCGGCGCGGCGTCTGTTGCATTCATTCGGAGTGCGGGCCGAACAGGTAGTGGAGGTGCGCGGCTACGCCGATCAACAGCCGTTCAATGAGAAGAACCGTTTCGATGCCCGGAATCGCCGGGTTTCAGTAGTCGTCAAGTTCCCTACAGCTTGAAAAGTTCGCGCAGCCGGCGGGTTTGCACGCGGCTCACGGGGACTTCGGTGTGTTTCTTGTCGTCCATGCGGAGCTGGTAGCTCGATTTGAACCACGGCACTACTTCCTTGATGCGGTTGATGTTCACCAGGTAGGAGCGATGCACACGCCAAAACATCTCGCGATCCAGATTTGCCTGCAGGTCCTCGATAGTCCGGTAATTCGAGTGGCCCTCCAGATTGGTAGTGACGAGTGTGATCAGCCCGTTATCGATGGTGGCGTAGATCACGTCATTGGCATCGACGATGAAATTCCGGCTGTTCGCGCGGACTAGAAGTTTGGTGCGCGTAGTCGACGTGGCAGGGTTTTTGGGGCTTGGCGACGGCGGCTCGGGAGACTTTTTTTCCTGGATGGTGCGGCGCGCGCGTTCGATGGTTTCCGCCAGCCGGCCGCGCTCCACCGGCTTCAACAGATAGTCCATCGCTTCCAGCCGGAAGGCCTCTACCGCATACTGATCGTAGGCCGTGACGAAGATGAAGTGGGGCAGCTCCACGTCCCTTTCGCGCAGGCGGCGAACCACTCCCAGCCCGTCGAGACCCGGCATATTTACATCTAGAAAAACCAGCTCGGGCTCCAGCTTTTGGATCAGGTCGACCGCCTCCAAACCGTTGGAACCCCTTGCAATTACTTCAATTTCCGGGAAATCGCGAAGGAGGAAGGTAAGTTCGTCGCAGGCTAGTTGTTCGTCGTCTACGACAACCGTCGAAAGGGTCGCCGTCGCGCGGTCTCGCATGGACTTGGTATTATAGCATTCTGGTCTTAGAGGAGAACCATTTGCCGAATAAAGACAACGTCCAAATTGCGCCTGCCGACGGCAAGTTGGGAGTATTGATTCCCGGGATGGGCGCGGTGACGACGACCTTCATCGCCGGGCTCGAAGCGTTCAAACTCGGGTTGGGGAAGCCCATCGGATCGCTCACGCAGTTGGGAACGATTCGCCTGGGCAAGCGGACCGAGGGGCGGAGTCCCGCGATCAAGGATTTTGTTCCGCTGGCCAAGATGTCCGATATCGAAGTCGGATGTTGGGATATTTTTGAAGACAATGCCTACGAAGCGGCGATGAAGGCCGGAGTGCTCGAGACTTCGCTTCTTGATCAGGTTAAAGATCCGCTGTCGGCGATTAAGCCGATGAAAGCGGTTTTCGACCAGAATTTCGTCAAGCGCATCAAAGGCCCCAACATCAAGACCGGCGGGTCGAAGATGGATCAGGCCGAGATGGTGATGGACGACATCCGCCAGTTCAAGGAACGGACCGGAGTGGCCCGGACCACGATGATCTGGTGCGGTTCGACCGAGGTTTATCACGAGGCGGCGCCGGTACATGCCACCCTGAAGGACTTCGAGTGCGGCCTGCAGAAGAACGATCCCGAGATCTCGCCGAGCCAGATCTACGCGTACGCGGCGCTGAAGTCCGGCGTGAGCTACGCCAACGGCGCGCCACACCTGACCACCGACATGCCGGCCCTGATGGAGCTGGCACGCAACATGAACCTGCCGGTCTGCGGGAAGGACTATAAGAGCGGCCAGACGTTCATGAAGACGCTGATCGCGCCCGGCCTGAAAAGCCGCCTGCTGGGGTTGAACGGCTGGTTTTCGACGAATATACTGGGCAACCGGGACGGCGAAGTCCTGGACGAACCAGGTAGTTTCCGTTCCAAGGAAGTCAGCAAGAGTTCCGCCCTGGAGCACATTCTACAGGGCGAACTGTACCCGGACCTGTACAAAGAGTTCTACCACAAGGTGCGAATCGAGTATTATCCGCCGCGCGGGGACGCCAAGGAAGGCTGGGACAATATCGATATTTTCGGGTGGCTCGGGTACCCGATGCAGATCAAGATCAACTTTCTCTGCCGCGATTCGATCTTGGCTGCGCCGCTGGTTTTGGATATCGTATTGTTTATGGACCTGGCGCAGCGCGCCGGTATGCGCGGCATCCAGGAATGGCTTTCGTTCTATTTTAAGGCGCCGATGCATGCTCCCGAGCTGTACCCGGAGCATGATATCTTCATCCAGCTCATGAAGTTGAAGAATACCCTTCGCTGGATGAAGGGCGAGGACCTGATCACGCATTTGGGCCTGGAATATTACGACTAGTAGCGGTATTGTTTGAAGACGCGGGGGCACGGGACGAAATCTGTTCCCGCGCCGTCGCGTCTTAGTGTCTAGGGAGCTCCTATGAAAGTGTTGGTTATCGGGGGAACTCTCTTCATCGGAAAAGCGCTGGTGGAGGAGTTGCTGAAGGAAGGGCACGAGGTTGCGGTGTTGCATCGCAAGCCCAAACACGACTTCGGCAGACGTGTAGAGAACATTATGGCGGACCGCAACGACGCGGACGCGATGCGCGAAGCCCTGTCGGGGCGCCGATTCGACGTGGTATTCGACAACGTCTATGATTTTGACCGCGGCACCACGGCGGCGCAGGTGGAGGCCACCATTCGCGCGTGCGGCGATCGTCTCTCCCGTTATATTTTTATGTCCAGTGTCGCCGCCTATGGCGACGGTTTGAATCACAAGGAAAGCGATCCGCTGGCGCCGGATTATCATCCGATTCCGTACACCAGCCACAAGGCCACGACGGAGCGTATGCTGTTCCGGATGCACGCTACCAGCGGTCTGCCGGTGGTCACCTTCCGGCCGCCGTTTGTCTACGGACCGCGCACGAACTACTACCGCGAGCAGTTCTTCTGGGATCGCCTGCGCGCCGGCCGCCCGATCATCATTCCGGGCGACGGCCACCGCCTGATGCAGTTTGTTTACGTGAACGACCTGGTGACGGCGATGGTCAAGTCGATGGACGAGCCGCGCGCCGTCGGCGAGGCGTTCAATATCGGCGATCCGAAACCGGTGACCCAGGTGGAACTGGTCGAAAAGCTGGCGAAGGTGGCCAACGTCGACCCGACGCTCGTCCGCGTGCCGCGCGACCTGATCGTCCAGGCGGGGGGCAGCGTGTTCTCCGAGCCGTTCTACTTCGGCGAGTATTACGATCTGCCGCCGATCACCGAGAATATAGGAAAAGTGACGCGTGTCCTAAAGATGAAGCTGACGCCGTTCGAGACGGGCCTGAAAGAAACCTACAAGTGGTACACCCGGAATCACAAGGCGCGTACGGCAGGCTTCGATTTCGACGATAAGGTGCTCGCTCTGGCGCGCTCGGGATCTCCGGCGAGCGTTTAGGGTCATTGGCGCTGCCGAAGCAGGCCTGACACATCCGTAGTTGCCCGGACACACGGGAATTTACCTAAAGTCTTTCCGATTCAACGCTGCGCGAGTGGGCACGGGAGTGCTTGTCCTTCGCAGCGATGAAGCCCTTCGGGAACTATCACCGGCGTCACGGGGTCTACTGCTCCATCATGTCCATGATGCGAGGCCCCCTGATGCTAGGACCCATGATGCGAGGCGCCCTCTTTCTTCTGATCGCCTGTACGGCGCCTTCGCAGGTGCGGTACGAAGATCCGCTGCAAGCCAAGCTCAACGCAATTTACAAAGCGCGCGAAGCGGGGCGATTCGTCGAGGCGGCGGCGCTCCGCGAGGACGCGCGCCGCATGCTGGAGGGCCTGCCGCCGGCCACGCCGGCTTATGCCGGGTCGGCGCACGCCATCGCGCGGCTGTACGAGTCGGGCGCGCGGACTGCGCAGGCCAGGGCCGTCTTGCAGCATGCGCTCGATCGGGCCGGCAACTCGCCGGCCTATACTTCGGTGCGGATCGCGATGCTGGCAGCACTTTCCGATTCCTGGTTTCAGGATCGGAATCTGAAGAACGCACTCGAGTACATGCAAAAGGCTGTGGCGGCGCAAGAAGCTGCGCCTCCGCCGGCGCCGTCCGGGCCGCCGGCGCGGCAACTCGATGTTTCGGCCGTCGTGTTCACCGGACTCCGCGCGCAGCGCGTCCGCTTTTCCTCTTTTACGCTGGCCGATTCGAATTTGAACAACTACTACAACCGGCTCGCCGCGCTCGAGCGGCAGCTCGGCCATCCGGATGCGGCGGCGGTATGGAACGGCAAGCTGCGCGTGCAGGCGGCCAAGCGCGGCGACAGCGAATTGGCTTCGTTTTTGGAGCAGCAGGGCGAACTTGCGGAAGCCGCCGCGATCCGAAAGCGTGCCGCCGAGCGCGCGGTAACTCCGGAGGATGCCGTCGAGCAGTTGGGAAGCCTCGCGCGCATCTATGTGCGTCAGGAGCGGCTCGACGAGGCGATCGCCGCGCAGCAGCAGGCGATCGGGCGGATGGAAGCTCCCGGAAGCGCTGAGCGCGAGCAGTTGGCGCAAATGCTCCAGCGAGCAGGGCGCACCGATCAGGCCGACGTGGTCTACCGGGAACTGCTCACCCAGACCCCTGCCGACCAGCAGGTCTGGCTGACGGTGCGCTACTCGAACTATCTGTCGTCGTCGCAGCGCGGCGCGCAGGCGGTCGCTCTGCTGGGTGCCTTCCGCGAGAGCCATGGCGCGCTCCGGCCGGATGAGGAAGCCGGCGTTTACTTCGCGTTGGCTCATGCCGCACAGGTTTCCGGCGATGTGCGCAAGTCTGAGGAATACCAGGCGCGCGGGGCCGCGATCAACAAGCGGCAGTCGCCGAATGTTCCCGCGCCGCCGGAACTCGACAGCCTGCTTCGGCAGGCGGAGGCGGCGGCCGGGGAAGGGAAGACGGCCGATGCATTCGCGGCGGCGATGCGGGCGCTGCACCTCGCGCCGGCGGCGCAGAATCGCGATTTGATTGGATGGATCATCCCTTCGATTGCGTCCGCGATGACGCAGCACAAGGCGGTGGCGCCTGGCGAACTGCTCTTTCAGCATGCCATTGCCTTGGCCGAAAGCTGGTCGGACGAAACGCTGCAACCGCTGCTCAACCTGCTCGGCAACCGGGCCCACTTCCTGATGGGGCAGCCGGAACTCAAGAGTCAAACCCCCGCCCTGATCGAACGCTACCGAGCTCTTCTCATCGAAGCTCATGGAGCCGATAGCGGAATGCTGGACGACCCGATGCGGATGACCGTCCAGTTCGAACGCACGCGCAATGCGCCCCCCGCGTCGATGATTCCGGTGCAGGACCTACTGGCGTACGAGGAGTCGGTCAACGGCAATACGAGCGAGCCGTATCTCGCGGCGCTGCGCACGCTCGCCGAGACGTACGATTACAACGGCGATCGCATGCGCGCGATTCCAGTACGGAGGCAGATCGTGCAGATCGCGGACCTCGGGCTGCCGAAAGAAGATCCGCAGCGCGGCCAGGTACGGGTGGACCTGGCCATGGCGCTCGCCAATGACGGCGACTTCGACGAGGCGGATCAGGTGGTGGCGCAGGCACCCCGGCAGCCTTACGCGCTGCAGCAGATCCGCCGGATGCGCGCGGAGCGCCAGCGGCCCCGGTGACGGGATGGCGGCGCGCTGTGTGCCCCAGACCGGGCAACAGCGCGCCCCCCAGCTTACTTCTGAATCGTCCCCGACGGCAAACTGAGAGGTCTGCTGGCGGGAATGCCGGCTGGGTCAGCCGATGAAAAGCCCCCGCTGCCGGGAACGACACAAAAGGCGCCGAGGGTGAGAGTGTGAGCCACTGTGCCGGTGTTGCTGACGACACACCGCCAGACCTGGTGATCGCCTGTGTCCACGCCCGAGTAGACCAATTTCATATCGAAGAGTCCAGCGTCCAGGGGTTGGTAGCCACAGGCTCCAGCAATCGCAATCTGCCCCGCTGCGCAACTGGCGATGAAGGCCGTTCCGCCAGGAGGCGCGGAGATGCTGGTGAAAACCCAGTTGTCACTGTAAGCAGGCCCGGCCGGACCGGTTAGCCCGGTGGGACCCGTCGGGCCGCGAGCGCCGGCCACTCCGGCTGTTCCCTGCGGGCCGGTGGGACCGGTGGGGCCCGCCGATCCTTGAGGGCCGGTCGGGCCCACCACACCCTGCGGGCCTGTGGGACCTGCGGGCCCGATCGATCCCTGGGGTCCCGTGGGACCTGTAGGACCCGCCGAGCCCGCCGTGCCCTGTGGGCCGGTGGGACCAGCCGGGCCAACAGACTGAATCACGATATCCAGAAAGGCCGGATGGCTGGTGGTCTGATTCTCTTTGCTGTCCAACGCGATTGCTGTTGACGGGGCGGAGGCCGCGGCGGAAATCTGAACGCCGTAATTGGGGGCGACTCCGGTTACCCAGTCTTTTACCAGTTGGGTGACGTCCACCGTCACATACTGCCGCGAAGCGCTGGCCGGCACGCCCAACAGGAACGGCGAGAGATACGTTGGACGGTTGTTGTTGTTCACGGTCGACTCGGTCCACGGGCTCGTCACTTGTGCGATGTCTACGGCTCCGCCGACGGCCACCGTGTTGACGAACATGGTCATGGTGGCCTTGTTGACGTTGGCCGCGGCGAGGCCGGCGGGCAGCCCGCTGAGGTCGAACTGAATCAGGCCTGTGTTGCCGCCGCCGATATTGATTGCCGTCGCCGTCCCAAAATTGCTGGCAGGCGATGTCGAACTCACATAGGTATCGGCTGACGCGTTCGCGCCGGCCGCCCACGCTGCACTGGTACCCACCAACAGCATCGCGAGTCCTACACGCATATATGCGCGGCTCGCGGTCACTACTCGTCTTGCACAACTCACACACCCTCCGCACTTGAACCATCTTGAATTTGATGCCTGGCGACGCCAGTGACGTAGTTTTCCATACAAAGACATGGAAAACAACAGATTCTGCAGGCATGCTCTACCGATTCGGTACTAAAACCAACGCTTTACTGCCTGTAGTCGAGCGGCAACGCGATCGCGCCTTCGAGCGCGAGGAGGCGCTTCTTCAACGGCAGCCCGCCGCCATAGCCGACCAGCTTTCCACTGGACCCGATCACGCGATGGCACGGCACGATAATCGGGATCGGGTTCGCGCCATTCGCCGCGCCCACCGCGCGAATCGCCTTCGGCGATCCGATGGTCTCCGCGATTCGCAGGTAGCTGCGCGTTTCGCCATACGGGATGCGTTCGAGTTCGTGCCAGACGCGCATCTGGAAGTCGGTGCCCTGCAGGTCCAGCGGCAGGTCGAAGCTGCGGAGCTTGCCGGCGAAGTAGGCATTCAATTGCCGGACGGTCTCGCGGGCCACGGGAGCGTCGTCGTTGCGCTCGCCGGCGACGGCTTCGTCGAGGCGAAAATGAATCGCGCGCAGTCCCAAGTTACTTGTAACCAAGCGGACGGTCAGATCATCTACGAGACAGACCTCAGTCCATTCGGCCATGTATTCAGTCTGCCACAACCCCTGCAGGTGCTGTCTTGTACCTGTTATAATTGTCCTCAATCACTTCTATGCCTCTTAAGCCTTTCGCACCTAATTTCGGCGCGGACAAAAAGATTTTTCTGCTCAAACCGCGTGGCTTCTGCGCCGGAGTCGTCAGGGCGATCGATGTGGTCAAGATTGCTTTGGATCTATACGGCCCACCGGTCTACGTGCGCAAGGAAATAGTCCACAACAAGCATGTGGTGGACGAATTGCGGGAGGCTGGGGCGATTTTTGTCGAGGAGCTGGACGAAGTGCCCACGGGCGCGCGGGCCATCTTCAGCGCGCACGGCGTTTCTCCGATGGTGCGGTCGCAGGCCAAGGAGCGCCGGCTGGAAGTTATCGACGCCACCTGTCCGTTGGTAACGAAGGTGCACCTGGAGGCGGTCCGTTTCGCGCGCGACGGCTTCAGCATCGTGCTCATCGGCCATAAGGACCACGACGAAGTCATCGGCACATTGGGCGAAGTGCCGGACCGCAGTTATCTGGTCGAGACCACGGCCGACGTGGATAGTCTCGTGTTGCCCGACCCGACGCGCGTTCGCTACCTGACGCAGACGACGCTCAGTCTGGACGAGACGCGCGAGATCGTCAACCGCCTGAAGGAGCGCTTTCCGTTGATCGAAGGCCCGCAATCGCAGGATATCTGTTACGCGACAGAGAACCGGCAGATGGCGGTCAAGGCGATTTCGGAGAACGTGGACCTCCTGCTGGTCGTGGGATCGGAAAACAGCTCGAATTCGAAGCGACTGGTCGAGGTCGGCGCGAACTTCGGCGTGCAGTCCCATTTGGTGAACGACCGCGGCGATGTGGATGCGGCGTGGCTGGAAGGCGTGAAGAATGTCGGCGTCACCGCGGGAGCTTCCGCGCCCGAGCACCTGGTGCAGGAACTCATCGAGTTCTTGCGTGAGCGGGGTTTCGCGACCCTGGAAGAGATCGAACTGGTGGATGAAGACGTGCGGTTCTCTTTACCCGCGGAGCTAACGATCTCGATCCAATGAGCGCACCGTCACACGTCGGCAATACGCTCGAACACGCGGCCGAACAGGCGACGCGGAAGGCGGTGGCCTACCTGACGTGCCTGCAGGAGCGCGACGGCCACTGGTGCGCCGAACTTACTGCGGACACAACGCTCGAATCCGACTACATCCTCTTTCAACTCTGGCTGTACCCGCCTGTCGAGGGGAAATGGGAGCCGGAAACACGATCGCTGATCCAAAAGGCGGTGAAGTCGATTTTGGACCGGCAGCTTCCCGATGGGGGCTTCAACATTTACGAAAGCGGCCCTTCGGAAGTGAGCGCATCGGTGAAGGCCTATTTCGCGCTGAAACTGGCGGGATTGACGCTCGACGATGCACGGCTCAGCCGTCTCCGCGAGCGCATCCTGGCGCTTGGCGGGATTCAGGCAGCCAACAGCTACGTCAAGGTCAACCTGAGCCTGTTCGATCTTTACCCGCGCGAATACAGCCCGACGATCCCACCCGAAGTTTCGCTGCTGCCTTTCGACCTGCTGTACCAGATGTCGGCATGGACGCGGGCGATCGTGATTTCGCTGAGCATCGTGCACGCCGCGAATCCGCGCCGCCCGGTTCCGGCGGGCTTCACGCTCGACGAACTCTGGCTCCCCGGCGTTAGTCCGGCCTTCCATCGCGATCCTTCCTTCTTCACCTGGCACAATACGTTTCTCACCGTGGACAAGCTGCTCAAATGGTGGGAGCGCAACGGCAGCAAGAGCGTGCGCCGGCGCGCGGTGGAGAAGGCGAAGAACTGGATGATCGAGCGCCTCCACCATTCCGATGGGCTGGGCGCGATCTATCCGCCGATGATGTATTCGGTGATGGCGCTGGATGTGTTGGGCTTCGCCAAGGACGATCCACTGCGCGTAGAGGCGCTGCGCCACTTCAATAATCTGATGGTCGACGATGGCGATCGCTTCTTCTTCCAGCCGTGCTTCTCTCCGGTGTGGGATACCGCGATCGGCGCGTACGCCTTGGAGCAGGCCGATCCCGGGCACGAATCGATTGCACCCGCGGCGGACTGGCTGCTGAAGAAAGAGATTCGCCGCAAGGGCGACTGGAGCGTGAAGCGCCCGAACACCGAGCCTTCGGGCTGGGCGTTCGAATACTCCAACGAATATTATCCCGACATCGACGATACCGCGATGGTGATGTTATCGCTCGGCGATGTGCGCGCCAGCGATCCCACGGCGCAGCAGGCGGCCTGCAAACGCGGGTTGGCCTGGCTGCTTGCGATGCAATCGAGCGACGGAGGCTGGGCGGCCTTCGACGCGGACAACAACTGGGAGTTCCTGAGCCAGGTGCCGTTCGCCGATCACAACGCGATGCTCGATCCGACGTGCGCCGATATTACGGGGCGCGTGTTGGAGGCGGTCGCGGCGCACGGACTGGATCGCAATCACAAAGCGGTGCGTCGCGGCGCCGAGTGGCTGATCAAGCATCAGGAAAGCGATGGAAGCTGGTACGGGCGCTGGGGCGTCGCGTATATTTACGGCACGTGTTTCGCGCTGCGCGGATTGGCCGCGTCGGGCGAAAGCGATCGCGAGGCGCATATTCTGCGCGCCGGAGAATGGCTGCGCTCGATTCAGAATGCCGACGGCGGCTGGGGCGAAAGCTGCAAGAGCTACGACAATCGCATCTTTACCGGCGGACCGAGCACACCATCGCAGACGGCGTGGGCGATTCTCGGTTTGATCGCGGGCGGCGATGCCAACAGTTTGAGCGTGCAGCACGGCATCGAGTACCTGCTCGAGACGCAGCGCAGCGATGGAAGCTGGGAGGAAAATCTCGCCACCGGCACCGGTTTCCCGCGCGTCTTCTATCTCAACTACCACATGTACAAGGACTACTTCCCGCTGCTGGCGCTCTCCACGTTCGTCAAGGCTCGCGCCGCGAACGCGTAGGTATGCGGACTCAGAACCTCCGCCCCGCGCCCGCGAAATTTCACGGAAAAATGCGGCAGCGCCACCGCTCCCCTGAAAATGACGCGCCTAAAAGCGATCATCCATTTTCATCCCTTGTTGTGGCCCCGAACGGGGCCATGGAGAACTCCGATGAAGAATACACTCCAGTCAGAGCCGCGACCGTGAGGGAGCGCCGAGCCCCTGAC
>JAOAPT010000271.1 GCA_025463045.1 Candidatus Solibacter sp. | reverse complement strand
GTCTTTTTTACCTGCGGTAGCACGCCCCGCGGGCGAAAGCACCGTGCCGCGGCGGCCGAGGCACGCGCCGCGCAAGCCCGCGCGTGCCGGCGACTTCGTGCGCGCTGCATCGAAGTTCCGCACCGCCTCGGCGCGGGCGGATGCCCGGTCGTGAGTCTGCCGGGAGGGGAAACCGGTCGGTTAGTCGAAGTCCCAGGTCTTGAGCCGGCGCTTTCGGAATTGCCCGTGCCGCGACGGCCGAGGGAAGGCGCCGTGCCGCGAGCTCGTGCCGGCGGCTCTGTGCGCACTACTTCGAAGTCCGTCACCGCGTCGGCCCCGCCGAATTCCCGGCGTGACTCTGCCGGAGGGGGAATGGTCGATTAGTCGAAATCCGAGGTCTTGAAGCGGCGCTCTCGGAATTGACGGTGCCACGACGGCAGAGGAACGCGCCGCGCAGCGTGCTCGTGCCGGCGGCGCGGACGAATCCCGACGTGACGCTGCCGGAGGAACACTGGTCGATTAGTCGAAGTCCCAGGTCTTGAAGCGGTGCTCTCGCAATTGACGGTGCCGCTACGGCCGCACCGCGCAACCGGCAGAGATGCCGACTTCGGGGCGTTCGTGGAAATCTTCCCGGGGACGGACGGCTTGCTGCCTATCAGCGAGATCGCCGAGAACCGGATCACGGATGTCCGCGACGAACTGAAGGAAGGCGATCGGATTCTGGCCAAGTGCCTGGCACTCGAAGGCAACAAGATCAAACTGAGCCGCAAGGCGTGCTCAAAGAGCAACGCGAAAATGTGGCGAGCAAGAAGGAATAGTTTCTTCCGCAAGCAAGTCAAAACGGGCGCCTGCTCGTGCCGGCGGCGCAAGCGAATTCCCGCCGTCACTCTACTGGAGGGGGCCCTATCAGTCGAAATCCCAAGTCTTGAAGCGGTGCTGGTGCGCCGCCATGTCAACGCGCTTGCCGTGAAATTTCACGCCTTCCATTTCGAGCCGCATGCGCTGTTCCATGCCCGCTTCGAACTTCAGCTTGATCTCGCCGCCCGCGCCGACCACACGCTGCCAGGGCAGCCCTTCGTGCGTGCGCCGAAGGAGCGCCGCGACGTGGCGGTGATACAGCGGATATCCCGCGGCGGCCGCGACCTGGCCGTAAGTTGCGACCTTGCCCTTGGCGATCGAGCGGATCGCCTTTTTGAACATCTCGTCGCGCAGTTCGCTCTTCGGCACACGCCGCAACCGCCGTTCTACCTGATGGCGATTCATGAGAGCTCCTTGTGCCGGAAGCAAGTTACTAAGTGGTCGTTCACCATTCCGGTGGCCTGCATGAAGGCGTAGCAAATCGTCGAGCCGACGAACGTGAAGCCGCGTTTCCGCAGAGCTTTGCTCATTGCATCGGATTCCGGCGTGCTTGCCGGGACCCTGTCCTTCCAGCGATTTTGCAGCGTCTTGCTGCCCGTGAAGCTCCAGATGTAGGCGTCGAACGTGCCAAATTCCTTTTGTACCGCGAGGAAAGCCTTCGCGTTAGTGACCGCCGCATTCACCTTCAAGAGATTGCGCACGATACCTTCATTGGAGAGCAGCGCCGCGACTCTGTCATCGCCGTAGCGCGCGATCTTCTTCGCATCGAAGCGGTCAAATGCTTTGCGATAGTTCTCGCGCTTCTTGAGGATGGTCGACCAACTCAGGCCGGCCTGCGCTCCTTCGAGAATGAGGAATTCGAAGAGCGCGCGATCGTCGTGCAGGGGCACACCCCACTCCTCGTCGTGATAGGCGATATACTGCTCGCCGCTCGCCCAGCCGCATCGTTGTTTCATGCTTTCTTCAGGATAATCCGCTGCCCCTTGCGGGTCCGAAAGAGCTGCACTTCGCCGGACCACGGATTGCGCACGCGGCACTCGGCGCCGGCCAGCGATTCCAGCTCGACCGCCTGCACTTCGCCGCCGCTGATCGAGGCGGTGACGACGAAGCCGCCGCGCGCGCCGAGCTTAAAGCGCGCGTCCCACTCCTTCGGCCACGCGGTGAACAACTCGATGACGGAAGCTTCGCCGGGCGCCGGCGGAGCGCTGTTGACGAGCGCGATCTGCAGCGCCTCGGCGGCCCGCCCCAATCGCTGCGCGTCGAGCGCCTGCGGACCTTCGCGGAGAGTCATGCGATTGGCGAGCACCGCGCCGCCCTTGTACGCGGTGGCGCGCTCCGGCACGCGCGCTTCGATCTGCGCGGGAATCATGTAGCGCACCGCGTCGGCGCGGCCAAGTTGCGCGGCGGCGATCGCCATCTTCGACAGCACCCCGACGGTGGTTTGCGGCCCGACGCCGTTGCGCAGTGCGGCGTTGAAGGTGTTCTTCGCGATCTCGCGATTCGGGCCGCTGTTGCAGAGATCGAACAGGAACATCGGCAGGCTGTTGCCATCGGGCGTGAAGCCGCCGGGCTTGATCGCCGGCTTCAGTCCGCGGACGAAGACGGTCGGGCCTGCATAGGTATCGGGCTTCAATGCGTCAGGCGTTGCGGAAGTGGAGAGCGGTGCGAGGTTGTCGCGGAATTCGCGCCACTTCGCGCGGAGGTCGGCTTCGACGTTGAGAATTTCGGACGCGCGAATTGCGGCGGCGGTGATGCCCTGCATGGCCGAGAGGTCCTCATCGGTATCGCGAGCACCGTAGACGCTTTCGTTACTGTTGGCGCGGTGTATGTGATACTTGCCGTCGCCGCCTTTCGCGACGTTGGGGAAATTGCGGTAGAACTCGGCCGCACCGGCGATCATCGGGTAGGCGCGAGTGCGCAGCCACTCGACATCCTGCGTGAATTCGAAGCGGCGCCAGTAGTAGTAGGCGATTTTCGCGGTGCTGCCGAAGATGTGGTTGACCGCGCCGTAGGGGCCGAAGCCGCGCTCGGTGATCGCGTAGCGGCCGTTCTTCCATTCGCCGGCCTGGATCCAATTCCAGCGGCTCGAATGCGGGTGCCGGTTGGCGGCATACTCCATGAAGCGCGCGGAGCGCTGTTCCCACGGCTTGCGGAGCAGGTAGAGTTCGCGCATCTCGGCAGCGATGTCGTCGGGAAGTTTCTCGAGTCCGTTGAAATACGAGGTCTCGCCGATGTAGATTCCCTGGCTGCCCCACTGCTGCCGCGCAGCGACAGCGCTCGCATCGTACATGCCGCTGTACATGGTGAAGATTGGATCGAGCAGTTCGATGCGATTGGACGCAAAGATCGCTTCGTAATAGCAGCTCGTGTTGGCGTACCAGTGCTGCGCGCCCCAGGTACGCAGGTCGCCGCCGGTGTTCCAGAGCATGCCGTTAAACTTTGGCGGAAACTTGCCGCGCGAGGTGGCGGCCATCAGGTAGAGAAAGTAGTGATAATTGCGCGCGACGTTACGGGCCACGCCGTCGGCGCTTTCGAGCGCGATGT
>JAOAPT010000184.1 GCA_025463045.1 Candidatus Solibacter sp. | reverse complement strand
ATGAAAACAAACACATTCAACTTGCCTTAGTCGGAGTACCAGGGCACGCCGACGAAGGTTGGAGCGGTAGAAGTAGTCTTGCTTGGCGGAGGTGCGGATGCGGTAGGCGTTCGTTGCATCGCCATCGACCAACAAACACATCTCATTCGGAGTACCAGCGGACGCCGACGAATACGCCGCCGAGGTTGGCGCGGTAGAAGTAGTCTTGCTTGGGCGACGTGCGGAAGTGCATTGCCTTGGCGCCCGCGCGGAGTTCGATGTGACCGATGCGGTACGCGATGGTTGCGTCGCCATCGACCAACTGGAAGCGGTGCGGTAGCGCGAAGCCGGAGACATTTGCCTCGAACCGGAAATTGCGCGACGCGTACTCGTGGACTCCGAGGCCGATGGACGGCGTGACGATCGACTTCGACCCGAGCGTCGCATAGGACGTGTAGGCGCCTGTGGAATCCGGCGTGCCCGATTTTATGGGCGCGTCGAAGATGGTCTTCATATCGAGGTATTGCACCTGCCAGAGCGTCTTCAGGCGGAAGTGGCGCGACTCGACGGGGAAGGGCCACGTCAGGTACTCGTATGAGATTTTGACGTTGCGCAGTTTGGCGTTGGTAGTGAGTTGATCGCCCTTGAGGTACGGCTGGCTGAAGATCACGAGATCGGTCGGCGCAGTGGTGGTGCCGCTCGTCTTCGACTGGAAGTACGAAATGCGGAGGCTGTTGTGACGGCCGGCGGCAATGCCGATTTCGGCTCCGGGGGCGCCCTTCGACGTGCCGGCGAGTTGCAGCTTGGTCGCTGTCGTGAAGGTCGCGGCGTGACCTTTGTCGACGAAGCTCTGTCCGACGGGCAGCCAGCCGATGAGTCCGAAATACCATCCGCCTTCACCGGGCATACGGACATCGACGACCTGCGGCGGCGCGGGCGGCAACTTGATGGGGCGCTGAGTCTCGACTTGCGGTGTCTCGGCGGGCGGGGCGGGCGGCTGCTGCGCGGGAGGCTGCGGTTGAGCCGGGGGCTGCTGCGCGGGAGCTTGGGCGCGGGCCATCGCCGACATCCCTATCAGGGCAAGACACAGTAAACCAGTTCGCGAAATCTTCACGTACGCCTCAAAGAATCAGATTAAGAACAGCCGGCACAGACCGGAACCGACCACGATTGCACTGGTGGTTCCAAACCGCTCAAATGTTGGCTGCCCTTCTATTTTGCCTCAAACGTGCGCGGCTGCGCAGAAAATCGACAGACGCGGGTTGTGGCCCGATTGGCACAGGTGAGAAATTCGGGTAACCTTTTGTCGCATCAGGAGTATTCCATATCGTGAGCGGGAAACAAGCGGAGGACGAACTGATCATGCGGGAGGTTCGGGAAGGCCACGTCGAGAAGTTGGAAACGCTTTTCGACCGCCACTACCAGGGACTGTTCCGATATTTTCTGTATCTGACGCAGAACCGGGCGGCGAGCGAAGACCTGGCGCAGGAGGTCTTCTTCCGCATCCTGAAATACCGCCATACCTATCAGCCCGAGGCGGGATTCCGCGCGTGGCTGTACGGGATCGGGCGGAATGCGTATGCGGATTACCTGGGCAAGCAGAAGCCCGAGGTCGCGCTGCCCGAGGAAGCGGGCGAAATTCGCGGAGCCGATGCGCCGGCGGACCGGCAGTTCCAAAAGAAGCAGGAGGCGCAGATGCTGCGGCGCGCGCTGGCGTCGATGCCTGGGGATAAGCGCGAAGTGCTGATCCTCAGCCGCTTCCTGGATCTGAAATACGAAGAGATTGCTTCCGTCCTGAAATGCGAAGTGGGGACGGTAAAGGTACGGGTGTACCGGGCGATGCGGGAGTTGAGCGACCGCTTCTTCGCGTTGAGTGGAGAACGAGCGTCATGAGTTGCGAACGAATTCGCGAACAAATTCCGGAAGTACTCGCGGGGCGACTGGATAAGGCGGCCCGTGAACAACTGGTGGAGCACCTGGAAGGATGCGCGGGATGCCGCGCCGAAGTGGCGGAGTTGAATGCCGTGTGGCGAGGAATGGAGAACTTGAAAGCGGAACCTGACGACGCGCCGCAATCCGCGGCGAAGGCGCGATTCCAGGAAGTATTGGCAGCGTACCGGGCGGGGATGGAGGCGGCACAGGCGCCCGCCGCATCGAAGGTGGTGACGTTCCCGTCGCGGCGGGTGTGGCAGGCGGCGATTGCGGCGGGATTGCTCGCGCTGGGAATTTTCGCGGGGCGTTCGTTCGCTCCGGCGGGCGGCACGGGCAATGGCGAGATGGCGCAACTGCGCGGGCAGGTGGAAGGACTGCGGCAGATGGTGGCGCTCTCGATGCTGCAGGGGCAATCGCCGAGCGCGCGTATGCGCGGCGTCACCTACAGCGAGCAGATCTCGCAGCCCGACAAGCAGGTGCTCGATGCGCTGCTGCAGGCGGTGAATCACGATAGCAACGTGAATGTCCGGCTGTCGGCCGTGGACGCGCTGCAGAAATTCTCGGCAGATCCGGCGCTGACGCAGGCGATGGTCGATGCGATTCCGGCGCAGGACACTCCGCTGGTGCAGATCGCGCTGATCGACATGCTCGTGCAGTTGAATGCGCGCGGCGCGGCGGGCGACCTGGCGCGATTTGCGAAAGATCAGAGATTCGACGAGATGGTCCGGCAGCGGGCGGCATGGGCGCTGCACAAAATGGAGGCGGAGCGATGAGGATTCTGGCGATATACCCGGCGGTTCTGGCATTGGCGGCGCTGCCCGCGTTGGGCGCGCGGGATTACGACCGGACGTGGAAGCTCGACGAGAAGGAAACGATTCGCAAGTCCTTCGACATTCCGGGCGGCGGCAGGAAGCTGCTGATCGACAATGTCCACGGCTATGTTCACGTGACGGGCTACAGCGGCACGCAGATGCAGGTGACGGTGGAGAAGCACCTGTACGCCGACCGTGCCGAAGCGATGGCGGAGGCCAAGCGCGACGTGAAGCTCGATATGTCGCAGCAGGGAAGTTTCGTGAGGCTGTATGAGGACGGTCCGTTCCGCACGAACAACGGGATGAATTATCGCGGCGACGATTACTACGGCTATCGCGTGGTGCTTGATTTCGACGTGCAGGTTCCCTTCGATACCGAGCTGGTGTTGAAGACCGTGAACCAGGGCGATATCCAGGTGAAGAAGACCACGGGCGATTACGAGATCCGCGGGTTGAACGGCGGGATCGAGATGGAAGACGTGGCGGGTTCGGGCACGGTGAACACGTTGAACGGCAAGGTGAAGGTGCAGTACAGCAAGAACCCGACGAAGGCCACGCAGTTCAAGACGCTGAATGGCGAGGTGGACGTTTACTTCCGATCGGGATTGGACGCGGATTTGAAGTTCAAGAAATTGAATGGCGGGATTTATACGGATTTCGAAGTGCGGGGCGAGCCGTCGACGGACGCCGGCGATAGTCGCAGCGGAAGGTTCGTGTACCGGTCGAGCCGCGGGATCAGCGGGCGGACCGGGAAAGGCGGACCGGAGCTTTCTTTTGAAACGTTGAACGGCAGCATCCGGTTGCACAGCAAGGCACTGTAAATGAATTTGGGAGAGGAAATTACGATGAAACGTCATGGCGCCCTGATGGGCATTGCGCTGGCTGTCTGTTCGATCGGACTGGCGCAGGATGCAGGTACCGAGAGAGTGGTGGTTCCGGCGCGCAATTCGACGCACCCCCGCAAGGTGATTGTGAACATCATGGGCGGACCGATCACGGTGAAGGCCTACAACGGCAGGGAAGTGATCGTCGAGACGCAGGGGGGAAGCGGGACGTCGCGCGGCGACAGGCGGGAGGACAGGCGCGCCGACGGCATGAAGCGGCTCGATTTGCCGCAGCGGGGGCTGAGCGTCGAAGAGGACGACAACGTGGTGACGGTGAAGATGGAGCATGGGCTGCGCGGATCGGGCGTCACGATCAGCACGCCGGCCGAGACGGCGCTGTCGCTGCATACGATGAGCGGCGAGATCACGGTCGAAGGCGTGAAGGGCGAGATCGACGTCAACAGCATGAATGGCCGGATCAACCTGACGAATGTCTCGGGATCGGTGCTGGCCCACTCGATGAACGGGCCGATGAAGGTGGTGATGGACAACGTGGATGCGTCCAAGCCGCTCTCGTTCAGCACGATGAACGGCACGATCGACGTGACGCTGCCGGCCAATTTCAAGGCGAACGCGAAGATCCGCACGGATCATGGCGAAGTGTACAGCGACTTCGATTTCAAGCTCAATGGCGGCGCGATCACGCAGAAGAACGACACGTCGGACGGGAAGTTCAAAGTGACGATGGATAAGACGATTACCGGCACGATCAACGGCGGTGGGGCGGAAGTGACGTTGAAGACTTATAACGGAACGATTTACTTACGGAAAGGGAAGTAAGGCGGGCGAAGGTGAGGGAGCGGTTGTCGGTGTCGCGACGGTTAGGGGAGGGACCACCGCTTCCTAACGGTCGCGGCTCGGATGGGAGCGCAGGCGGGATGGGGAGCGTAGGCGGGATGGGGAGCGTAGGCGGGATGGGGGGTGCAGGCGGGATGGGGGGCGCAGGCGGCATGGGGGGCGCAGGCGGGATGGGGAGCGCAGGCGGGATGGGGTGCGCAGGCGGGAATGGAGGTGTGCAGGCGGGATGGGGAGCGCAGGCGGGGGGCAGGCGTTGGGGATAATACGGGTTTGCGAGGGGCATCCATTCGGATGCCCCTTTTGTTGGTTATTGCTGATTGCCGCCCGCTGGGGTGATGGTGCCGGGCGCCGGTTTGACCGGACGCTGGTAGTTCGGGAATTCGGGGCGCTTCGGAGTAGGGGGCGGATTCTTCTCCAACTGCTGCAATGCCAACGCGACGGCCTTCTCCAACTGAGGATCGTGACCTTCCTTCACGCTCTTCGGGTCCATCTCCACTTCCACATCGGGGGCGACGCCGTGGTTTTCCACGTCCCACTGGCCGTCGGGGCTGAAGAAGCCGAAGTTGGGCGACGTCACGTTTCCGCCATCCATCAGCGCGGGATATTGCGAGACGCCGATCAGGCCTCCCCAGGTTCGCTTGCCGACCAGCGGACCGGTCTTGGTATAGCGGAACATCCAGGGCATCGCATCGCCGCCCGAGCCGGCCATTTCGTTGATGATCATCACCTTCGGTCCGAGTATCGACGCCGCGGGGGTGCGATACAGCGCGCCGTAACGCGGACTCCACCAGCCCATCAGCTTCCGGTTCATGGCTTCGATGATGTAATCGGCGACCTGCCCGCCGGAGTTGAAGCGTTCGTCGATGACCGCGCCCTGTTTGTCCGACTGCGCGAAGTAATAGCGATTGAAGTTAGTAAGTCCACCCTGCGCGGTGTCAGGGAGATAGACGTAGGCGAGCTTACCGCCCGATAGCTGGTCCTCCGTCCGGCGATTCGCCGCGATCCATTCGGAGTGGCGGAGCGCCTGTTCGCTGCCGATCGGCAACACGGTGATCTCGCGCGATCCGGCGCCCGCAGCATCGGTCGCGATCTTGAGGATCACCGGCTTGCCGGCCGTGTTTTCGAGCAGCCGCGACACGTCCTCCGTGCCGTGCAGTTCCTGACCGTTTATCGCCAGGACGTAGTCGCCTTCATTCACGTTGAGGCCGGGCTGCGTGAGCGGCGATTGCAACTGCGGATTCCA
>JAOAPT010000175.1 GCA_025463045.1 Candidatus Solibacter sp. | reverse complement strand
CCGCCGATGAACGCCGATGAACGCCGATAAAAAAGAGAAAACGCGGCGACATCCTTGGGGGATGCGCCGCGTTTTGGGGAGCGGAATAGATTAGCGCTGGATGCGGGCGGAGCCGCCTTGGGCGAAGGAGCGTACCTGGTCCACGGTGGCCATGGTGGTGTCGCCGGGGAAGGTGGTGAGGAGGGCGCCGTGGGCCCAGCCGAGTTTGACGGATTCCTCGGGGGATTCGCCGGTGAGCAGACCGTAGATGAAGCCCGCGGCGTAACCATCGCCGCCGCCGACGCGGTCGTAGACGTCGAGTTCGGCGGTGGGGGTGGTGTAGGTCTGGCCGTTGATCCAGGCGACGGCGCCCCAGGAGTGGCGGTTGGTCGAGTGGACTTCGCGCAAGGTGGTGGCGACGACTTTCACGTGCGGGTGCTTCTTGACGACCTGATCGATCATGCCGAAGAAGACGCTGGGGTCGAGCTTGGATTTGGCGGCGACTTCGGGTCCGGGAATGCCGAGGCCCTTCTGGAGATCCTCTTCATTGCCGACGAGGACATCGACATTCTTGACGATCTTGTCGAGCACGGCGACGGCGCGATCTTCGCCGCCTGAGATGTTCCAGAGTTTGGCGCGGTAGTTGAGATCGAAGGAGGTGATGGCGCCGGCTTCCTTGGCGGCCTGCATGGCTTCGATGATGACCTCCGAAGTGGTCGGGGAGAGGGCGGCGAAGATGCCACCGGAGTGGAACCAGCGGACGCCTTCGGCGAAGATGGATTTCCAATCGAAATCGCCGGGCTTGAGTTGGGCGGCGGCTTCGTTACAGCGATTGTAGAAGACGACTGGAGCTCGGACGCCGAGTCCGCGATCGCTATAGACGGCAGCCATGTTGGGACCGTTGACGCCGTTGTGTTTGAACTGCTTGTAGAAGGGCTTGACGCCCATGGCCCTGACGCGCTCGGCGATCAGGTCGCCGATGGGGTAATCGACCATGGCGGAGGCGACAGCGGTCTTCAGGCCGAAACAATCGGCCAGGTTCGCGGCGCAGTTGAACTCACCGCCGCTCACGTGAATCTTGCATTCGGTCGCCTTGCGGAAAGGAATGATCCCGGGGTCCAGGCGATGGACCAGGGCGCCGAGCGACAGGAAATCGAGCGCGCCGTCTTTACGGATGTTCAGGCCAGTAGACATAAGTTCTCCAGAATTTTAGAGGGTGACCTCATAGTGGCGCAGGATTTCGTCCCACTTGCCCTGCGCTTTCAAAATCATTTCGATGACTTCTCGGACGGCGCCCTGTCCACCGGGAGTGGCGGTGACGTGGTGGGCGATGGACTTCAATTCGGGGCGGCAGTTGGCAGTCGCGATGCCGAACCCGACGCGGCGCATGACGACGATATCGGTGAAATCGTCGCCGATGTAAGCGACTTCGGAGGGGTCGATCTTCGCATCGGCGAGGATCTCCTGGAGGATCGGGATCTTCTCCGTGTGGCCCTGGTAGACGTATTTGAACTTACATTGTTTGGCGCGTTCCACGGTGGCTGGGGAGACGCGTCCGCTGATCAGGCCGGTGGGGATGCCGAGGCGGGCCATCCACTGGAGGGCGATACCGTCCTGCGAATCGAAGCCTTTGGACTCCCACATATTGCCATCGGGTCCGGGAACGTTATAGAGCTTACCGTCGGTGAGGACGCCGTCGACGTCCATGAGCAGCAGGCGAATTTTGGATGCGAGTTGAGTCAGGTCAGCGGTCAAACAAAGGCTCCAGTTGTGGGGCAGGCCGGAGCCTGCCCCTGGATTGCTATACAGTGTACTGGCCGGCGGAGATGTTGCCGCCCTTACCGGTCCAATTGGTGTGGAAGAATTTGCCGCGCGGCTGATCGATGCGCTCGTAGGTGTGGGCGCCGAAGTAATCGCGCTGGGCCTGGAGCAGGTTCGCGGGCAGGCGTTCGCTGCGATAGCCATCGTAGAAGGCGAGCGCGGTGGTGAACGCGGGCACCGGAATGCCGTTGAGGACGGCCTGGGAGACCGCGCGGCGCCAGGAATCCTGGCAGCGCTTCAGGAGGCCGTTGAAGTAATCGGCGAGCAGCAGGTTGGCGAGTTTGGGGTCGGCTTCGTAGGCGGCCTTGATCTTGCCGAGGAAGACGCTGCGGATGATGCAGCCTTCCCGCCACATCATGGCGATGGAACCGTAGTTCAGGTCCCATTTGTATTCCTTGGCGGCTTCGGCGAGGAGCATGAAACCCTGGGCGTAGCTGACGATCTTGGAGGCGAGGAGGGCCTGGCGGATGTCCTCGACGAACGCCTTCTTATCGCCCGCGATTTTGATCTTGGGGCCGGAGAGGATTTTGGATGCGCGGACGCGATCGTCCTTCATGGCGCTGAGGCAGCGGGCGTAGACGGCCTCGCCGATCAGGGTGACGGGCATGCCGAGGTCAAGTGAGCTGACGCTGGTCCACTTGCCGGTGCCCTTCTGTCCGGCGGTGTCGAGGATCTTGTCGAGCGTCTGCTCACCGGTGGCGGGGTCTTTGTAGGCGAGGATGTCGCGGGTGATTTCGATCAGGTAGCTATCGAGCTCGCCCTTGTTCCATTCGACGAAGGCGTCGTGCATTTCTTCATTCGACATGCCCAGCCCTTCCTTCATGAGCTGGTAGGCCTCGCAGATGAGCTGCATGTCACCGTACTCGATGCCGTTGTGGGTCATCTTGACGTAATGGCCGGCGCCATCGGTGCCGACCCAATCGCAGCAGGGTTCGCCTTCGGGAGTCTTGGCGGCGATCGACTGGAAAATGTCCTTGACGAGGGGCCACGCGGCGGGGGTGCCGCCGGGCATCATGGAGGGGCCGAAACGCGCGCCTTCCTCGCCGCCCGAGACGCCGGTGCCGATGAAGAGGAAGCCTTGGCTTTCGAGGTACTTGGCTCGGCGGATGGTGTCGGGGAAGTGGGAGTTGCCGCCATCGATGATGAGGTCGCCGGGTTCGAGGTGGGGAAGGAGGGCCTCAATGAACTCGTCGACCGGCTTGCCTGCCTTCACCATGAGCATGATCTTGCGGGGGCGTTTCAGGAGTTTCACCATCTCTTCGATCGAGTGAGCACCGATGACCTTGGACCCCTTGGCGGTGGTGCTCAGGAACTCATCGACCTTCGAGGTGGTGCGGTTGTAGGCGACCACGGTAAATCCGTGATCGTTCATATTCATAATCAGGTTCTGGCCCATGACTGCCAGACCAATCAATGCGATGTCTGCTGTTTGTTCCATGATCTGCTCCAAAAGGATCTGCTCACTCAAAAGCGTGATCTGCTCCAAAACTCGAGGCACTTTTCCGGAGGCCGCACTACGACGGGGATCAGGCACTCACGGGTGAGTTCCGGCGGGTGACCGGATCTACGGGAAAAGCCGGGCTATTCCAGATGCCAATCTCTCTTATAACATGCTTGCACGAGCCGGCGGGTTCACTTTTCCGACGTTACGGCATAGAGTGGTTTCGAAGGAGAACGACCTATGAAAATGGGGCGCCTTTTGACGGTTACGATGGCGTGCACGATGCTGGCGCGTGCGGATTTCAGCTACACGCAAACGCGGAAATCTTCGCAGGGTTCCGGGGCAGTCGCCGAGGGCGTGACGAAGCACTATTTGAAGGGCCAAAAGATGAAGTTGGACAGCGGGAAGACGGCGGCGATTTTCGACGTCGACGCGCAGACGATGACGTCGATCAACAATCAGGCGAAGACGTACACCGTGACACCGTTTAGCGAGTTGGCCAAGGTGGCGGCGAAGACGGAGACGAACGCCAAGATCGATGTGAAAGAGACGGGACAGAAGAAGAACATCAACGGGTTTAACGCGAGCGAGGTGTTGATGACGGTCGGAATGGAGGGTGGTCCGGCGGCGGCGCAGGGGATGACGATGCAGATCGAGATGGATATGTGGCTCTCCAGCGAAGTGCCGGGCGCGAAGGAATTGCGGGCGTTTTACCAGAAGAATGGCGAGCGGCTTCCGTGGGGGGCGATGGGCGGCGGCGTAAATGCGGCGATGCAGAAGGCGATCGCGGATATGCAGAAGAAGATGGTGAGCATCGGGGGCGTGCCGGTGATGCAGATCACGCGGATGAAGGCTGCGGGCGAGGGCGCGAGGGCGCGGCTGGAGGAGATGAAGAAGAAGGGCGGGCAGCAGGCAGCGATGGCGGAGCAGGCACTGGCTCGGCTGGGCGGGGGATCGCAGTTTGAGGTCACGACGGAATCGAGCGGATTCTCGACGAGCGCGATCCCGGATTCGGTGTTCGCGGTCCCGGGGGATTACAGGAAGGTGACGAAGTAAGCGACATGGGGACGTTCTGGCGGATGGTTGACGCGCGGTAGCTTAAAGGCTACTGCAAAGGTTGTAAGGATATCGAGGTCCTCCTATATTGCAGGGGTCGTTCGACTCCGTTTTCGGTTTGGCTCGCATCCTTGCAGGATTCGCGGGCAGTTGGCAATGTACGAGCCCGTCTGAACCGTATTCGGCTGGGAAGCTCAGCGGCGGGATATTCTGACGGCGCAGAAATATTGGAAGGAGTATTTGGATGCCAAAACTAACGGTTAAGACCAAGTCTTACCGGGAGAATCTGCTGGAATCGCTTAAGAATCCGGACGAGGCGGCCGAATATCTCAATGCTTGCCTCCAGGATGAAGACGCTCGTGTGTTCCTTCTGGCGCTGCGTGATGTGGCAGAAGCTCACGGCGGCATCCGCGCCCTGTCGCGCGCTGCGCACTTGAATCGGGAGAGCCTTTATCGAATGCTCTCGAAGTCTGGGAACCCTTCGCTGGACAGCCTGGCGGCAGTTCTGAGTGCATGCGGCCTGCGCCTCGCGGTTCAGTCGACTCAATCCCGCCGATCGAAGCGCCGAGTCGCCTAACGCACCGAATCGAAGAACTGGAGCTATCCCGCCTGCGATTCGGGATCAAGTAACTCAGTCAAGCGCGCTTCGGGGATGCCGGATTGTTCGCCGGCGACCTCGCGGATGGTGCGGCCGGCGCGGTAAGCCTCTTTGACGAGGGCGGCGGCCTTTTCGTAGCCGATCTCGGGGGCGAGCGCGGTGCCCATCGAGAGGGACTGCTCGATGAAGGACGCGGCGCGCTCTCGGTCAGCATCGAGGCCGTCGATCAGTTTGGCGGCGAAGTTCGTCGTCGCGGCGGCGAGCAGGTCGATGGAATCGAGCAGGTCGGCGGCGATCAGGGGCATCATGACGTTGAGTTCGAAATTGCCGGAGGCGGCGCACCAGGCGATCGCGGCGTCGTAGCCGATCACCTGGGCGCAGACCATCAGAAGACTCTCGGCGATCACGGGGTTGACCTTGCCGGGCATGATGCTGGAGCCGGGCTGCACGGGCGGAAGCTTGAGTTCGCCGAGTCCACAGCGCGGGCCGGAGCCGAGCCAGCGGATGTCGTTGGCGATTTTGGTGAGGGCGACGGCGTAGGTGCGGAGGGCGCCGCTGAGGAAGCAGGCGGCGTCGCGGGCGGCCTGCGCCTCGAAGTGATTGCGCGCCTCGACGAACGGGAGTTCGGTGCGGCGCGCGAGTTCGGCGATCGTGTCGCGCGCGAAGCCGGGCGGGGCATTGAGACCGGTACCGATCGCGGTGCCGCCGAGGGGGAGTTCGTATATTCCGGGCATGGCGGCGAGGATGCGCTCGCGGGCGGCGCGGACCTGGTGGGTGTAGCCCGAAAACTCCTGACCCATGCGCATCGGGACGGCGTCCTGCAGGTGGGTGCGTCCGATTTTGAGGACGTCGTGGAATTCGGCGGCTTTGCGCTCGAGCGATTGTTCGAGACGCTCCATCGCAGGAAGGAGTGCGTGGTGGATGCGGTCGGCGGCGGCGACGTGGATGGCGGAGGGGAAGGCGTCGTTGCTGGACTGGCCGCGATTGACGTCGTCGTTGGGATGAGTTCCGGAGAGGCGGGCGATGACCTCGTTGAGGTTCATGTTGGTGGAGGTGCCGCTGCCGGTCTGGTAGACGTCGAGCGGAAGATCGCGGTCGTGGTTGCCCTCGGCGACGGAGATGGCGGCGGACTCGATTTCGGCGGCGCGGTCGGCGGGGAGATGTCCGCGAAGTCCATTGACGTAGGCTGCGGCGGCTTTGATGAGCGCGAGCGCTCGAAGGAGAGCGCGGGGGAAGGGTCGTCCGCTGATCGGGAAGTTCTCGATGGCTCGGGCGGTCTGCGCGCCGTAGAGCGCGTCGGCTGGGACGGGCATTTCGCCCATGGTGTCGTGCTCGATGCGATGGTCGGCCATGCCTCATTGTCATGGGTTGGGGTACGAGGAAACAGTGCCGAATCTTTCGCTTCACGGAGTGAAAAGGTGGAAGGTCTTATGGCAATGCGAGCCTTTGTGGTCGTCCTCCCAGGGATAGTCCGGATCGATGGTGGTGCGCCACTGCACTGCGTCACGGAGCCGGCGCGTCACTTCGGGGTCAATGGGGGGAGCTTCTTGGCGGTACGCTCGTCGTCCCGTAACCAGGCGGGCGACCAGGCCTTGGACCATCGCCAGAAGAAATCGGCGAGCGCCTCGTCAGCGACTCCCTGCCTTCTGGCCTCCGCTCGAAGACAGGTGAAGGAGGGACCATATCCGGGCACATCGAGGAGCGATCGAATGTCCCCGCTTCCATGAGCAACGGATCGTTCCGCGATCTCAAATTGCAGGATGGGCACTGCCAATATCCCACCACCGTAATGAGGTACAGATACGCTCCCGGGTCGATCGGAGGCGCCGGATCCAGATCATGGCGATAGCCGTCCCGATACAGCTTTCCATTCACGTGTTCCGGTTGGCGTGAATCCGTCTTGAAGCGGGTGTAGCCCTGATGGTTGCTGCGGCCCTCTCGCTTACGGTCTCAAACACACGACAATGCCGAACGCAGCGATTACGGAGAAGGGGACCGCTCTCGAATCGCCGACTTGCAATTGTCGCCGACACTGCGGCTGGCGCCAGCGCTATATGAATCTCGCAGCATGGACGATAACGCCCTGCCAATCGCATCAAGAAGGGGGTTCTTCTTGCGGCAATCGGGTTCGACATTCCACGACCAGTTGTCGCGCGGAAATTGGTTGCGTTACGTCCGGGTTGTCGAGTTCGCCCAATCTCTACCGACGCGTACTTCAGCGCCTTTGCATTCGGAGCCCGATCCCCACCTCCTGCCGCTCCTGGTAGGATGAAACGGTGG
>JAOAPT010000142.1 GCA_025463045.1 Candidatus Solibacter sp. | reverse complement strand
CGGGTCGGGGAAGTTCGTCATCGCGGTCATCTGCCCTTTCGAGGTGCGCACATAATAGTTCGGCGGCTCGGTGGGGCTCTCGCGTCGCGTCAGGAACTTATCGCCGTGCTCGTCGAGGATCGCCTCGACCACTTCGTAGTGATCGTCATCGCAGCGGAACAGGCGCTCGCTCTTTCCCGTCGAAAGATTGTAGCGGTCGAGGAACGGATGATCGCCCTGCGGGCCGGCGCCGGGGCCGATGAGGAAGATATTGTCGCCGTCCTGCAGCAGCACGCGGCCGCCGGTGGGCAGCGCCTTCGTCAGCGGAGTACCAGGGTCGCGATACCGGTCCTGGCTGTTGCGGCTCCAAATCACTTTAGGCGTCGTGCCCGGATCGTCGATTTCTATCTGAAAGGTGCGCACGCGGCGGGTCATGCGCTCGGAGTCTTCCACGAAAGCGCGCCCGCCCTTCTCGAAGAATTGAATTCCACTGAAGCGCTGCTCCGTCTTGAAGACTTCGCGCGCCTCGCCGCTAAACGGCGCACTCAGCGCCATCAGGCGATCGCGATTCGGAACCTTCACCTTCAGATCGCCCTTGTCCAGCGCCTCGACCCACATCAGCGTCGCGCCCGAATTAGGACGCCATTGAATATTGCGCGGGCCGGTAATCACGCCGTTGATGGGCACGCGATCCTCCAGCGGCTGGCTCGCTACCTTATGGATCACTTTGCCGGTGCGGTCCCAGACTTCGATCTCCTTGGGGAACTCGCGCGCCGCGTGCAGATACGAGAACGGGCGGTGAATCGTGGTCACGAGAATGCTCTTGCCGTCCGGCGAAATGCGCGCGGATTCCACGATGCCCGCCTTGCCGATTGGCGTGGCTTTGCCGGTGGCGGCATCGATCATCGTGAGTTGCGAAGTTCCGTAATACTCGAAGAGATCTTCATCGTACGGCGTCTGCAGCATGTCCTCATGAGTGACCACGGGGGACGCGCCGCCGAGGCTCTCCTGCACGTGCGGTCCGGGCGGGACTAGCGGCTGCGCGGGCGCAGGGCCGCGCGCGGGCTTCACCATTTCGACCAGCAGCGTCTTGCCGTCTGGCATCCACTGCACGTCGGAGGGACCGGCGCCGCCGCCGCCGCGTCCGCCGCCGCCCGCGAATCCGCCGGCCATGACGGCGTTGATGCGCACCCCTTCGATCTTGCGCACACTCCCTTTGGTATCGCCGATCCAGAGCTCGATGCCGCGGTCCGTCGTGTTCGTGAACGCGAAACGGCTCGCGTCGGGGCTCCAGCGCCCCATCGTCAGCTTCGCGCCTGGCGGCAACGCGAGCTTAATCTCCGTGCCTTCGGGAATCTTGCGCAGCGTGAGCGAGCTGTTGAACGTGGTGTTGTGCAGGCCGTCGGTCTTCGGATTGATGCGCATGCCGGCGATGCGCAGCATCGGCTGCGCGAGTTCCGCGATCGGCGGATACCGCACCGGCTGCCCCTGCGTGGCGAACGTGTGTGTCGGGTTGATCGCCAAAATCGGAGTGACCGGCGAATTGAGAACGTCGAGAACCGCCTTTGGCGGTTTCCGGTAGAGTTCTGCGCCGGAAACAACGAGGGCCGGGAGAACGAGCAATAGAGAAGCTTTTGTTGCCGTTTTCATAGGGGTTAGGATGATGGTAGGGAAACGCGTGGCGGAAGTCAAACCACGCTCCCGGAGGTACTTCTTGCCGATCACGTTCACTCCCCTGATCCCCATCGACATCGCATCGATCTATCACGGACCGCTTCCCAAACGGCTGGCGCTTTGTACGCCCGATACGAAAGCGGCGATTCTGGCCGTCGCCGGCGACCTGAACACACTCGGCTTCGGCCTGCGCTTGAGCGACCTGTTTCGCTCTCACGACGCGCAGCAGCAGGCCCACCTGGATTTCGTGCAGGGGCGCAAGAAGGCCTTCAGTCCGGCGGCCGGCGGCAGTATGCACGAAGCCGGGCGCGCGATGGATATCGACCTGAGTTCGATCGGCGTGCCGCTGGCGAAATTCTGGGAGATCGCGGCGGCGCGCGGCTTCACGCCGATCATCGACAAGCCAGACCCGAAGCGCTCGGAATCCTGGCACTTCGACTGCCGCGGCAGCCACGACCTCGTCTATCGCTATGCCGCTTCCGGCAAGGCGGGCACGGTGGCAGCGCCCTACACGCAGATGGCACAGAGCGGGATCGCCGCGATCGGTGTGGTGCTAGATGCGGTGCAGGCGCAGGACGTCGCATTTCTCCAGGCCGGCGTGATTCGGCTCGGCGGCGATCCCGGCAAGATCGATGGGGTGATGGGCGACCGCACCACCGGGTCGCTCAAAGATCTCGGCGCCGATATGGATGCTCCAGCCGCTTGGATGGACGCGAAGTTACAGGCGAGTTTCACAGTCGAATATGGCGGGTGAAACAGGGCACGGTGAGTGCGTTCGCTGTTGTTATACAATCCAAGATTCGGATGGATCTCCCGGCTCCTGATTTCAGGCAGTTATTTGAATCTTCCCCAGGGCTTTATCTGGTGCTCGCGCCCGATCTACGGATCGTAGCGGTCACCGACGCCTACCTGCGCGCCACGATGACGGTGCGCGCGGAGATCTTCGGGCGCAGCATCTTCGACGTCTTCCCGGACAATCCGGCAGAGGTCGGCGCGAGCGGCGTGCGTAACCTACGAAGTTCGCTCGAGCGTGTGTTGCGCACCGGACAACCCGACACCTTCGCGGTTCAGAAATACGATATCCGGCGGCCCGAATCCGAGGGCGATGGCTTTGAGGAGAGATTCTGGAGCCCGATCAACACGCCTGTCCTCGGCCCCGATGGACGCGTCCAATACATCGTTCACCGCGTCGAGGATGTCACGGAATTCGTGCGTTTGCGCCAACGCGGCAATGAGCGCGATCAGATTACGGACGCCCTGCGCACGCGCGCCGGACAAATGGAAGCCGAGGTCTTCCAACGTTCACAGGAGCTCAGCGACGCCAATCGCCGCCTGCAATCCGTCAATCAAGGATTAGGCAGGCTGTACGACCAGGTCGCGGCGCTGATGACCGAAGTAGATTCGACACTGCCATCGGACTCCGAGCAGGCGGCCCCCACCCCCGAACGCATGGTGGAGCGGGTTGGCCAGTTGATCGCCGCTCGCAACGACCTCGAAGAACGCTTGCGCCAGTCGCAGAAAATGGAAGCGGTCGGACGACTGGCCGGTGGAATCGCGCACGACTTCAACAACCTGTTGACCGTAATCGCCGGGTATGCGAGTTTTGCGCAGGAAGATCTGACCGACGAATGCGCACTCGAGAGTTTGCAGGAAATCGAAAATGCCGCGGCGCGCGCCGCCGCTCTGACCCGCCAACTTCTCGCCTTCAGCCGCAAGCAGGTGCTGCTGCCGCGCGTTCTGGATTGCAACGCTGTCGTCGCCGACATCGAAGGTCTGCTCCGCCGCCTTATTTCAGAGAACATCTCGCTGGTCACCGTGCTGGGCAGCGGCACCGGGAAGATTCGCGCGGATCGCGGGCAGATCGAACAAGTGATTTTGAATCTCGTGGTGAACGCGCGCGACGCCATGCCCGAAGGTGGGAAGCTCATCATCGAAACCGGCGTCGTCCAATTGCAATCCGATGGAGAAGTGCAATCTCTTCCCAAGGGCGCCTACGCCGTAATCAGCGTAATCGACACCGGTCACGGCATCGACGCGGCCACGGCAGAGCGCATCTTCGAGCCCTTTTTCACCACCAAGGAACTCGGCAAGGGCACCGGCCTTGGCCTCGCGACGGTGCATGGAATCGTGCAGCAGAGCGGCGGCGCGATCACAGTGGAGAGTCTCTCCGGCGAAGGCGCGACCTTTCGCGTATACCTGCCGGCCGTGCAGGGCGAATGCGAGCCCGAGCCCCAACCGGCGGCTGTTCCGGCGAAGCCGTCGCGCGGAGCGGTCCTGCTGGTGGAAGATGAAACTCCACTGCGCAAATGGGTGGCCCGCGTCTTGACACGCGCCGGCTATCAAGTGCTGGAAGCTTTTAACGGCGACGAAGCACTCGCTCTGTCGGAGTTTCAGAAGATCGATCTGCTGCTCTCCGACGTCGTGATGCCCGGGATCAGCGGCCTCGATCTGAGCGAAAAGCTATTGGCCCGGTTCGACGATCTGAGCATCGTGTTCACCTCGGGCTACGATCGGGATCTCTTTGCGCGAAGGGCGCCCGAGGGCGCAAGCCTTCTGCAGAAGCCTTTCACCGCCCAGGAGCTGCTCGCTACCGTTGCCGGCATGCTCGGCGACGGGAGCGGCAAGTCACAACGACAATCCAGGCACGAGACCCGCTCTGAATAAGTTGGCACTCATGAGCGCTACGCGATCGTAGCCAGCAGTTCGCCCGCCGCCACCGTCGCGCCTTCCTTCGCCGCGATCGTGAGCACCGTGCCCGCGCGCGCCGCCTTCAATTCGTTCTGCATCTTCATCGCTTCCACCACGACGATGCCCTGGCCCGCCTCCACCGCATCGCCGGTCGCCACCAGGACACGCACCACTTTCCCGGGCATCGGACTCACGATGGATTGCACCGTGTCCCCACCGCGGCCCGACGACTTGCGCGACCACCGCCGCGGATCGCGCACCTCGATCTCGAAACGGTATCCGTCGATGACCACGACCAATGCCCCGGCCGGTGTTTCCTCGATATACGCGTCGTAGCTCGCGCCATCGAGCAGCACGGAGAACACGCCGTTCTGCAGCACCGCCACATCCGCCGCGCGCTCGTCTCCGCCGTCGATGCGGAAGCGGCACGCGGGATCTGGCGCAAGGATTTCGATCTCCTCTTCGCGGCCATTGATCGTGAGCGCGAGCTTCATCGCAGCAGATCTCCCCGGCCCGCTTCCAGCCACCTGCTCGCAGCGCTCGCCACGGGTGCGGCGTCGGCCTTATTGCGCGCCGTGTGCAGCGCGGCGACCAGCACGGCGACCGTCGCGAAATCGGGCGGCGCTTCGCACGGCACGCGACGTGCGAAGAACTCGTCGATGAAGCCGGTGTGCAAGTGCCCGGCGCGGAATTCCGGGTCCTCCAGTATCTGCCGGAAGAACGCAATGTTGGTGCGGATTCCGGCAACGTCGTATTCGCCCAGCGCGCGAATCAGGCGCTCCGACGCGTGTTCGCGCGTGTCCGCCCATACCGTCAGTTTGGCGAGCAGCGGATCGTACTCCATCGGCACCACCCAGCCCTCGTAAATGCATCCGTCGATGCGCACTCCCGGACCGAGCGGCCGCCGCAGCCGCGTGATTTTTCCGGGGTACGGCAGAAAATCGTTGTACGGATCTTCCGCATAGATGCGGCACTCGATCGCGGACCCGCGCCACGCGATCTCCTCCTGCGTGAACGGCAGGCGCTCACCGGCCGCGATGTTGACCTGATGCCGGACGAGGTCGAGGCCCGTGACCAGTTCTGTGACCGGATGCTCCACCTGCAGGCGCGTGTTCATTTCGAGGAAATAAAAACGGCGATCCTGGTCCACCAGAAACTCGACCGTGCCCGCATTGTAGTAACCCGCGGCGCGCGCGGCGCGAATCGCAGCCTCGCCCATTTCGCGCCGCATCTCCGGATACAGCGCGACCAGCGGCGAGGGACACTCCTCGATCACCTTCTGATGCCGCCGTTGAATCGAGCACTCGCGTTCACCAAGGTGAACCATGTTGCCATGCTGATCGCCCAGCAGTTGAATCTCGATATGGCGCGGACGTTCGATCAGCTTCTCGACGTAGATTTCGGCGCTGCGAAATGCACGCTCCGCTTCGCTCGATGCGTTGCGGAATGCCGATTCGAGCTCGTCCTCGGAATCCACGCGCCGCATGCCTTTTCCACCGCCGCCCGCAACCGCCTTGAGCAGCACCGGGTAGCCGTGTGTCGCGGCGAACGCGCGCAGTTCCGCGAGCGTCACCGGCTGGTCCGTACCCGGAACCACGGGTGCTCCAGCCGCGATCGCGGTGCGGCGCGCGGCGGTCTTCGACCCCATCGCGCGGATCGAAGCGGCGGACGGTCCGATGAAGACTATGCCCGCGTCTTCGCAGGCCGCGGCGAAATCCGCGTTCTCACTCAGAAATCCGTACCCGGGATGAATCGCCTCCGCGCCGTGTTTGCGGGCCGCGTCGAGAATCCGGTCGATGCGGAGGTAGCTTTCGGCGGAAGGGCCGGGGCCCAGCCGCTCCGCTTCATCGGCCATGCGTACGTGAAGCGAAGTACGGTCGGGGTCGGAGTACACGGCGACGGAGCCGATTCCCATTTCGCGCAGCGTGCGAATAACGCGAACGGCAATCTCGCCGCGGTTGGCGATCAGGACCTTGCGGAACATGCAGATGGAATTGTAGCAGCCGGGCGATGCGCAGCACGCAAAACCGGCCCACAATAGCACGGCGGCACTCCGCTGGGCTAGAATTGAAAAGTCTGCGGACGGAACTATGGCGCTCGACTCAATTGAAGGCTCGCTGAAAGAGCGGGGTGTGCGGCTCACGCGTCAACGGCAGATTCTGCTCGAGTTGATCGATACCACGGGCGAGCACCTCGACGCCGAGCGGCTCTATCAGATGGCGAAGGAACGCGACCCGAAGCTGAACCGGGTCACCGTCTACCGCACCCTCAAAATGCTCAAGGCCGGGGGCCTCGTCGACGAGTTGGACCTCATGCACTACGGCGGGGACCAACACTATTACGAAACGCGCCTCAAGCAGGAGCACGCTCACGTCATTTGCCTGCGCTGCGGCAAGGTGGAAGAGTTTTTCGGCGAGCCTCTGCAGCGTCTCCGCAAACAGATCGAGAGCCATTTTGGATTCCAGGTGTTGCTCGCCAGGACCGAAGTCGGCGGATATTGCGCGCACTGTCAGACTCTGCGCGCTCGCGAGGTCGAGGAACTGCGAGTGCTTACGGCGGAAACCGCCAAGCCGCCCGCGGCAAAACCTCGGCGAGCCCGTTCGCTGCGAAGCTGAGATGGAACCGGAAACCGCTGCGTCCCCCGCCGCCGGGCCGGCGTCACTGGTGGTGGTCGATCCGAATGGCCAGAAGAAACGAGTTCCCGTCGACCCGATCCCCTTCATCATCGGCCGCCAGCCCGACAACCACTTGATCGTGCGCGATAGCCGCGTTTCGCGCGTGCATGCCCGCATCGTGGTGGAGCATGGCGAGTACGTGCTCGAGGACGCCGGCAGCCGGCACGGCACGTTCATCAACGGCAAGCGCGTCACGCGCAAGAAACTCGAGGTCTCCGACAAAATCGAATTCGGCGCGCAGGATTCGTATCACCTGCTGTTCGCCCTTGATGGGGCGGAGCTGAAGCGCCTGATGGAGCAGGTAGGCGGCGCGGAAAAGCAGCCTCCGGGCGTCGGCTCGAATCTCGGCAAACTGCGCGCGATCCTGGAACTTGCGCGCACGCTGCAGAGTTCCTTCTCGATCGACGAAGTGCTCGCGAGTGTGGTGGACACGGCGCTCGCGATCACCGGGGCGGAGCGCGGATTTCTGCTGCTGCGCTCTTCCGGCGGTCTGGATACCAAGGTCGCGCGCCACCGGCGCGGACACAATCTGCGCGAAACCGACCTCCGCGTGCCGCGTGAAGTGATTCGCCGCGCGCTGGAGCATCGCCGGGAACTGCTCTCGATGAATTTCGACCCGCTGGGGGCTGAGGAAACACGGCCGCAGAACAGCATCGCCGACCTGGAACTGCGGAGCGCGATCTGCGTCCCACTGGTACGAATTCGCGCCGGACAGGGCGACACCACCAGCATGCTTTCGGCGGCCAACGAAACCGTCGGCGTGCTCTATATGGATTCACGCCTGGTGGCCGCTGACATGGCCGGCGGCAATCGCGAATTGCTGCAGACCCTCGCGATCGAAGCCTCGACCGTGCTGGAGAACGCGCGCCTCTTGCAGGAGGAGCAGTCCAAGCATCAGATGGAGGAAGAACTCCGGCTTGCGCGGACCATCCAGCAGAGTCTGCTTCCCGGCAGCCTGCCCGCCGACGGATGGCTTCGCGCCAGCGGCAGCAGCCTCGCCTCTCACGAAGTCGGCGGCGATTACTACGACGTCACCCGGGTAACCTCGCATTGCTGGTCCGCGGTGCTGGCCGATGTTTCAGGCAAAGGCGTGGGCTCGGCGCTGCTCGCATCGCTCCTGCAAGGCGCGCTGATCACGGCCACCGAGATTCCGGCCGCCATGGGTCACCGCCTGGAACGCCTCAATCGTTTTCTGCTCGATCGCACCGGCGGGGAGAAGTACGCGACTGCCTTTTACTCCCTGCTTCACAGCGACGGCCGGATGTTCTACATCAACGCGGCGCACTGTCCACCGATCGTGTTGCGCGCTACCGGCGAGCGTATCGAACTGGAGGCCAATGGCATGCCCATCGGGCTGATCGAAACCGCCGAGTTCGCCGTGCTCGAGCAGAAACTCGCGCCCGGCGACAAGATCGTCATTTACAGCGACGGCGTCACCGAAGCGCAAAACACTGAAAGGGGATTCTTCGGCAAGAAGCGGCTGCTCGCGGCGATCGATTCCCACGCCGCGGAGTCGTGCACGGCGATCCACGACGCGATTCAGGAAGCCGTCGCGGCATTCACCGAAGGTGCACCGCAATCCGACGATATCACCCTGGTCGTTCTCGAATTTCGGGGCGACGCCTGACCTTCCTCGGCGTCTTCCAGCGCGGCCGCAAGGCAGGCGAGGGATGCGGTGGCGTCCTCGATTTGCCGCAGCTTCGCCGGCAGCACACGCCGGACAATCTCCACGAAGGGAATCAACAGCACAGGTTGCTCCGCGGCGCCCTCCCGCTGCGTGATGTTGACGAAGTCGTGATCGGGCAGGTTCAACCGCATCTGCCAGAACGCTGCGTGCGACCGTCGCGGAACGCTATTGCCGAAAGCTTGACCGGAAAGCTCGCCTTCCACACGGCTGTATCCGAGTTCCCGCGCACCCATTTCAAGGGATTGCCAGCACTCGGCGAGACTGCTTGAATCTGCCAAGGAACGCTCAAAGGCTTCCAATTTGACGTGCGCGCTGAGCATCGGGCGCAAACCCGCCCACAGGAAACGTCGCGTCGCGTTGAATTCGACGTAGCCCAGATACTGAATACCGCCGCAGGCACAGGCGGCGAAGAGCAGGACCACCGCCCCTGCCAGACGATTCTGCACCACGCTTTGTAACAACGATAGAGCGGCGCCGATGCTGCATGCCGCGTACAGCATGAGAGCCGCGCGGCGCGGTGTGAATCCGAGGTCGAGCAGGCGGTGATGGATATGCCCGCGGTCGGCCGTGAAGATCGGCTCGTTACGCAGGAAGCGCCGGAAGACGCTCAATCCGACTTCCAACAGCGGGAGCGCCAGCGCCATCGTCGGGCCGGCCATTCCGAGCATGGTTGCGGATTTCTGGCTCCAGATAATTCCATAGGCGCCCAACAGAAATCCGATCAGCAGACTGCCCGAATCCCCCAGAAAGATCGATGCCGGATTGAAATTGTAAAACAGGAAGGCGCACAGCGCTCCAATCAGCGGACCGACCGCGAGCGCGAGCGGGATGTTCCCTTGCAGCAGGGCCGCGATCAACGTGGTGAGCCCCGCGACGACTCCGACTCCCGTCGCCAGTCCGTCGATGCCGTCAATCAGATTGAATGCATTAGAGCAGAGCACCAGCCACCCGATCGTCAGCGGCAGCGATAGCCAACCAAAATGCGAGTACCCGTGAAAGTCGGCGATCCGCAAACCTCCTGCGTACGCAAGACCGCCCGCGCCAACCTGTCCCGCCAGCTTCCACCACGGCTTCAAGTGAAAAACGTCGTCCAGCAGCCCGGTCAAAAAGATCGCGCCAGTCGCAGGCAGAAGGCGCCAGAAGAAGGGCAGCCCGGAATGAACGATCGCGCCGACAGGCGAAGGAATATTCAGCAGCAGAGCATAAGCCACCAGGTATGCCGCTACGATCGCGACGCCGCCTGTCCGCGGCACTGCCCTCAGGTGAGTCTTGCGCCGCTGGTCTGGGAGGTCCACTAAGCCGAGCCGCAGAGAGCCGTCGCGCACCAGCCGGGTGAACAGCAGCGAAAGCGCAAACGCGATCGCAGTGACAAGAATGATGGAGCTCATACATTGCCTCGATTCATTACTTCAGGCCGCGGTTGCGTCTGCGCGACCGACCCCGCCGGCCCCCAGTTCTGCGAGCAGGCTTCCAGCCGTAACCGCTGCGGTACCCACTTGACCGACCACGATTCCGGCCGCCAGATTGGCCAACCGCGCCGCGTCCGATAGCCGCAGCCCCGCCGTCATCGCCATCGCGAGGGTCGCAATCACCGTGTCCCCGGCTCCGGTCACGTCATACACTTCCTTCGCCGAAGTAGGGAGGTGGAACTCCCATCCGCCCGCGTCGAAGACGCTCATTCCGTCCTCGCTTTCCGTAGCGACAATGGCACAGCCGCGCAAAACACCAGCCAGCGCACGCCCAGCGACCAGCGTGGCGTCGTGGCCGCTCACCGGAAGGCCGGAAAGACAGGCCAGTTCCGTGCGATTCGGCTTGAGCACCGACGCGCCGAGATACTTGGATGCATCGCTGCCCTTCGGGTCGACCAGCACCGGCTTACCTTGACGGTTCGCCATGGAAATCGCAAACGCCGCTAGTTCCCGACTCACGAAACCCTTCGCATAGTCGGAGATGATCACACCTTCCGAGTCAGCGATCGCGTACTCGATCCGGCGGCAGGCGTCCGCGAATCCGGGCCCGGCAAGCGGGACGACGTTCTCTTCGTCGATCCGCAATACCTGTTGGTGCTGCGCGATGATTCTGGTCTTGGTGGTGGTGGGACGGCCTTCGGTTTCGGTCAGCCCAAAGGAGATTCCACGAGTTGAAAGAAGTTTTCGCAGTTCCCGCCCGGCAGCGTCCTTCCCAATGGCGCCGATCAAGGTCGCCTTGCCACCCAACGCCGCCACATTGAGCGCGGTGTTCGCCGCCCCGCCCAATGCCGCCGACGTCTGGAAGATCTGTACGATCGGGACCGGAGCCTCGGGCGAAATTCGCGTAACCGCCCCCCAACAGAAACGATCGAGCATCACGTCGCCAATCACCGCCAGGCGCCGCTCGCCAAAAGAATCGACTGCACGTTTCAGAGTTTCGTTCATACCGTACAAACTCCCTTCCATTCGGCGCTCTTCGCTTGAATCGCTTGCCAGACATCGTCCACGGTGATTAGCATCATGCACGGGTGGTCCGCCCGGGGGCACACGGTGAGGCGGCAGCCGGCGCACTCGACATCTTTGCGGATCACGATGTGTCCGCTGCCGATCGGATCCCATTTCCCTGGAACTTCAATCCCACTGAACAGCGCGATACACGGTGTTCCGACTGCCGCGGCCAGGTGCATCGGCCCGGTATCGAGGGTCACCAGCAGATCGACCTGGCTGAGAAGCGCCGCGGTTTCAGGAACACTAAACTGTCCCGCCGCGTTCAGCCCTGCGCCCCAGCCTGATTTGAGAACTTCGCCCGCCTGCCGTTCGGCAGTTCCGCCGACAATCACGAGATCTACCGGGAAGTTCGCCAAGAGCCGCCGGCCGAGTTCCGCGAACCGCTCGATCGGCCAGTGTTTCGACGCCATTTGGGAGCCAGGTCCGATGGCGATCATCGGTCGCCGGCTCTCGGCACGGCACGCCCCCAACCAGGTCGACACCGTGTTCAGCGCTTGGGCGGTCGGTTGAAGCAGGGGAATCGCGCGGGCCTGTTCGCCTATCGGTATGCCGCTGAGCTGAAGCCTGTGCAGACGCGCCTCGCCTTCGTGGCGTCGCGTTTTCTCAAGCGGTCCGAATCCAGCGAGCCGCCTAGCGCCGGACAATCGGAAAAACCAGAGG
Source organism: Candidatus Solibacter sp. (assembly GCA_025463045.1). Classification (GTDB taxonomy): domain Bacteria; phylum Acidobacteriota; class Terriglobia; order Bryobacterales; family Bryobacteraceae; genus Solibacter. The sequence goes on along the minus strand of JAOAPT010000142.1, from coordinate 3,245 downwards.
TCCCGAAGGACCGCGCGATGCGGCCGCAGGCTGGGAGCCAGGTAGATCACCTCGTCGATCTTCCTGCGCCGAAGGAAGCGCAGAATTCGGAAACTCTCCGTCAAATATCGCTTCGAATTGTATGGCAGGAACTCATCTACGAGACCGGTGCCATCCAGGACATCGCGCGCCGTGACCCGCCCATCTTCATCGGAGTTATACAGCAGGAGTAGGGAACTGTCCGGCCACTGCTCACGAATCGCTCGCAGCGCTGGGATAGCGATGATCGTGTCGCCGAGTGTACCGATCAGATAGACCACGTTAGTGGCTCGCGCAGGATCGGAGATTCGCCTCATAGGCTGGAAACCGCCGTCCCAAGCGCGATTGGCCGCGGACGCGCGATGCCGGCTGCGACCCGCGCGACCTGTCCGGATTGCTGAACCGCCGCCTCCCTTTGGCGCGCGATACCGTAACAGATCACGAGACAGGGCAAGGCCGCCAACCGGTGTCGCGCCTCCAATGAGCCGTAAGCGCTTAAGAGAAAGATCACGATTCCGAGATGAAAGAACGTCCGCCAGCGTTTATCGACCCCGGCCCGCACGCGAATCGCCATCGCCCCCTGCATCACGATCAAGATCAGGATCGCCGCCATTCCGACGCTCCGCATCAAATCGGTCCAAGCCGCACCTTTGGCTAAATCGGTCAGTGGCGGAGGCAGGGGCGTGATCAGTGCGTACACGATCGGGCCGATCGCCGGGAAGTTATAAATCTGGGCGCCCCATCCGCGATCAAGAATCTTCATGTTCCACGTATTCGTCAGGGATAGCTCTTGAAACCACAAGGAATCGGCCACCAGGTATAACGCGCCCGCCAGCCCGACGATAGCCGCCGTACGCCCCGCGAAACGGCGGAGCGCGGTCCCCTTCTGATCGTGAAGACGCGTCAGGATCATTGCGCCCGCGGGCAGCAACAGATAGAAATTACGCATGAAGAAAAGAGCGGTCGAGATCGCCAGGAGCAGGCTCAGACGCCGGAATGTCGCCTTCTCCTCCGCAAGGTCCAGCATGCGCCCCATGAGCGCGACAACCAGCAGAACGATGAGAGGATCCTTGCGTACTTCGCCTGCGAAGTAGAACAGATCAAACCCTGGAATGATCAATAGGAGCAACAGCAAGCCTAGATCCCGTGGCCGAAAGCCGCCCAGCCGGATCACCATCGCCGCCAGCCATTGAACGGCAAACGAATTGAGAAGCACCACCAGGCGCAGTTGGCTCAGATCGTCCACCGGAATCAACGAAAAAAGGTGCCCGAGCAGTACGATAAACCCGACGTGAGGGGTGTACGGCAGCGACGTATAGACATACGCGTAAGACTCCAGATCGTTGGTGTCGCTCAGCATCGCTGCGAACTGGCTTCCCGACTTCAGGTAGAAAGAATCGTCTGACCCGGTATGTACGGTGCCGAACCGGCTCATGTTCTCCGACACCCGAACCTGCGCGACGATGTTGAGGGTCGTACACACGGCAAGGCACAACGCCAGCCGCCTCGCCATCGGCCAATGAGGTATCGTGGCCCGAACCACGAGCCAAGTGAAAACGGCGCTCAGAATCGACAGCGACATTTGTTCCGGGCTCGTCTCGCCGCCCAGCACGCTCCAAAAGAGTTCCGCCCCAACGTAGACCACAATCAGGACCAGCGCCGCCATGATCTCGTTAACGATCGGCTCGCGCGCCTGCACTCGCCCTACCGGCATTGACGCCACCTCCACGCCGCGTAAACTAGGGCGAACAAGTAGGATCCGACCGCCAGTGGAAGACGGTGAGGCGCACGTGCGTTCTTCTTGCAAAGCACCGAGCGCGTGAAGGTCTCGCCGATTTCACGCCAGAAGTCCCGGGCCGGAAACAAATGCTTCCATGCGAAGTAGTGGGCCGGGAACGACACCTTCCACTCCTGGAACATCCTTTGAAATCCCGAAATGCGGCAGCCCCCCGACGGCTCGGCAAGGTGAAGTACCGCCGCGCGCGGATCGAAGACGATCAACCGGCTGTTTCGGTATAGCCGTAAGGCGAGGTCGGTCTCTTCCCGGAAAGCCCATCCCAGATAGTTCTCGTCGTAGCCGCCAATCGCAAGAGCCGTCGCGCGGCGCACGGAGTGATTGGCGCCCAACAATGCGACAACCCTCTCGCGGCGCGCGCTGGCGGCAAAATCGAAGTACCGGTATTCAGCGTCCGGAGTGAGATTGACACGCCGGGAGATCCGACACGGTTTGAATCCCATCGTACGTCCCGCCACGGCGTCCACGGTCGAGTGTTCGTAGTTCGAGCGGTGATGCGCGATCAAGCCCGGTTCTGGGATTACATCGTCGTCAAGAAACAAAACGATATCGCAGCCCGTTTCGCGCAGCCCCCGATTGCGCGCGGCCGGAAGGTTCGGAGGGCCCTGGCGGATCCAGCGAATCACGCCGGCTTCCGCGTGACACCGCAGAAAATGGTCGGTATCGGAATCGTGAGATGGCGTCTGATCGATGACCAGAATCTCATCGGCGCATGGATCCTGAGTGAGCAGCAGCCGGATCGTATTCACCAGGCACCGCTCGCGCAGGTATGTGGGAATAACCACGGCGAGACTGAGTGTCTGTGTCTCCCGCGGCGCTCCCACCTCCGCAGCGAAAGCCGGGCTGTTTGCCGTACTCATCGGGACGACCTTCCACCGACAGCCTTCGCTTTGTATCGGACCTCTTGCTCCCGCATATGGTAAGTAATCGGCAGATCGCGCCGAAACTGTAGATCTGCACGTCGCCGCCTGCGGCTTCACGCCGGCGTCGTCCTCCGGACCGATTGTTTGGCCCATATCAGAAACTCGTACTCGGCCAGCAACCGGCAGAAGATGTATCCTTCCAATCCGTCGAGGAAGCCTGCGCGCAGGACGTAGTGAAATACGAAGCGGGCAAAATCAGGAAAGGGCAGCGAGCGCGCGAAGCGTTTGGCGGCGCGGCGGAAACGAAGATGAAGCGCCATTCGATTGCCGCCCAACTCCGGCTCCAGATACCGCTGACCCACCTGAGACTCCCACGTGGAGTATCGATTGTGTTTCTCTACGAACGACTGGATGCCGGAGTAGGCGTAGTGATCCATCGGCATCTGGAGATAACCAGCCGGTCCCCGCAGGAGCACGTGCTCGTGGACCTCGTTGTCGCCGTTCGAAGGCTCAAAATCGGGAATTTCTTCATAACGTCCCGCGCCGCGGCGAAACAGGCGCAGGTTCCA
>JAOAPT010000151.1 GCA_025463045.1 Candidatus Solibacter sp. | reverse complement strand
TTAATCCGTCGGCGGCTACCTGCACGGTCACACCCTACACATTCCACCCGATGTACAGCACTTCGAGCGAGAATACGCGCGTGCCTTGGGCGGCCCACTCGTACAATATCGCGTTCTCCGATGAAATCGGACACTTCGAGTTTTGCAACGCGTTTAATACAAACCAGAATAGCCCCAGTTTCCTGGCGTGCACAGTCCCTGGCCCGACCGAGGTTGACCTCAGATTGGACGCTGACGATTTCCCTTGCGCCAATCCGGTGTTCTTCGGCTTTCCTAACTCGTTTATACCGATTACCGGGTGTATAGGGAGCGACACCGATTTTGATGGTCCGGCGTATGGTCTGAACTGGCCCGGCACCGGCAATCTTTCGCGGGATTCAAGTATCCATCCGACACCCATCCAGTTCACGAGTCCGCAATTCATGACGCCTGCCGGTCTTACGAACTATGACCGCATCGCTTTTGAGACAGACCTTCCGGCGTTCGAGGGAAGCTGCGACGTGCGCTCGGGCACCGGCTGCCAAAATCCTCCAGCGGGCGCACAGTTCTATCCCATCTTTTCCACCTATACCGATGGTAATCGGCAGTGCTGGTGGCAGTTAGGCGGACCGGACATCCCGGGCACACTCAACACGTTCGGCGGCAATTCCACCGCGCAGTATGGTGGGCTTTTGACGCTCGCCTACCCATCACCTAACGGGGCTATGTTCTTTAAGTTGAATTTCAACCGGACACTGGGGAATCCGTGTCTGGAGCCGCCGTACTTTCAATAGACGGATAAGTGAGGAGTCAGGAGGAGTCAGAATGGCGGGAGCGCTCGGGAATGCCGGGCGCCTTTTTTGTTTTGGAGGGATGGCCGGGCATAGCTCGGCTGCACCGATTTCCAATCCATGCGCAGGATGCCATCCTGCTCTTGGAAGTTAGTTCGATGACGAATAGTCGGAGGGAATCTGGAAGAGAGATGCGTCAGGCGCGGTAAGGGCGATGTTGGTGATTGAGTATGTGGTAGTGCCGGCGCGAGGGTCAGTGACTGTGGAGGATAGGGTGAGGCCGAGGGTGTTGGAGAACCACATTTCGGTGGTCATTACTGTCAGGTGATCGTTGCTGGTGGCGGCGGGGAGAATGGTGGTGACGATGCGGCGGCCTTCGGTGAGGACGCCGGCGATCATTCGTTGGCCGAGGGATTCCTGGCCGTATTGCTGCTGGGATGCGGTGTCGTCAGCGGGCACGACTTCGGCGACGCGTGACTTAGTGGTGGCGAGCGGCGCGCGGTGAGCGATCTTGTTGCGCGTGTCGAGGGAATAACGGACGTTGGCGGCGGGGTCGGCGATCTCGACGATCAGAGTTTCGTTCGGTGTGCCGGGGGAGATCACACGTTCGGTGCGGGTGCGGCCCTGGGGATCGCGATAGAGGTGTCCGGTCACGGTCTTCTCGGCGACCCGCGTACCGTCGGACAGGAACTGCGTGCGGGTGGAGGTCTCTTCCGCGCTATAGGGTGTGACGGTCTGGGCGTAGGCCGAGGCGGCGAGCAGGAAGAGTACGGATCTCATTTGCGCAGTCTAGCACCGAATTTGTTTTGAAGCTGGGCGAGCTTATCTTCCATCGTCTGTTTCGGCGGCTCGGCTTTCGGCTTCGGTGCGGGCTTGCGTTCGTCAAGCGCCTTCATGGAGAGCGCGATGCGCTTCGATTTCGGGTCGGCGGAGATCACCTGGACCTTCACGATCTGGCCGACTTTGACGACCTCGGCGGCATCCTTGACGAAGCGGCTGGAGAGTTCGCTGATGTGGACGAGGCCGTCGTTGTGGACACCGACGTCGACGAAGGCTCCGAAGCGGGTGACGTTGGTGACGACGCCTTCGAGCGTCATACCCGGCTTGAGGTCCGCGATCTCGCGGACGTCTTCGCGCCACTTGGGGGCGACGAATTTGTCGCGCGGATCGCGTCCGGGTTTGCGGAGTTCCTCGCGGATGTCGCCGAGCGTGTACATGCCGATCGTCTCGGTGGCGAAGCCCTCGAGCTTCACCTTTTCAATGAGCTCGGGCTTGCGGATCAGGTCGTCGATAGTCGCGCCGAGCGACTCGGCGATCTTGCGGACGACGGGGTAGGCCTCGGGATGGACGGCGGTGATGTCGAGCGGGTTTTCGCCATCGCGAATGCGGAGAAAGCCGGCGGCCTGTTCGAACGTCTTAGGTCCGAAGCCGGGGACGGCCATGAGGTCCATGCGGGAGCGGAAGCGGCCGTGCTCGTTGCGGTACTCCATGATCTTGACAGCGGTCCGCTCGGTGATGCCGGCGACGTAGCGAAGGAGCGCCCACGAGGCGGTGTTGAGGTCGACGCCGACGCGGTTGACGCAGCTTTCGACGGTGGCTTCGAGGCTTTGCTTGAGCCGGCGCTGATCGACATCGTGCTGATACTGGCCGACGCCGATGGATTTGGGGTCGACCTTGACGAGCTCGGCGAGCGGATCCTGCAAGCGGCGCGCGATGGAGATGGCGCCGCGGATCGTGAGATCGAGATCGGGAAACTCCTGGCGCGCCATTTCGGAGGCCGAGTAGACGCTGGCGCCGGACTCGCTGACGGTGACGCTAAAGATCGAGGTGAGGTTTGCGTTGCGCAGGAAATCCTGAATGAAGGTGGCAGACTCGCGCGAGGCAGTGCCGTTGCCGATCGCGATGGCCTGCACGTTGTGGCGGGCGATCAGGGAGGCGAGCGTCTTCATCGATCCCGCGGTATCGTTCTTCGGCTCGAAGGGGTAGATGACGGAGTTTTCGAGGAACTTGCCGGTGTCGTCGACGACGGCGATCTTGCAGCCGGTGCGAATGCCGGGATCGAGCGCGAGGACGGTCATGCGTCCGGCCGGCGGTGAGAGAAGAAGGTTCTCGAGATTTTCGCGGAAGACCTTGATGGCCTCTTCGTCGGAGCGGTCCTTCAGTTCGAGGCGGACCTCGGTCTGAATCGACGGGTTGAGGAGGCGGTCGTAAGCGTCCTCGATGGCCTCTTGGAGGTGCGGCACCCATTCGCCGGGCTGGCGGATGACTTGGGTATTGAGATAGCCGAGGGGCTGAAGCTTTTCTAGTTCGATTTCGAAGGTGAGGATGCCTTCCTTGGCGCCGCGGCGGATGGCGAGCATGCGGTGGGAAGGGATCTTCGACGCCGGCTCGGTGTAGTCGGCGTACATCTTGAACTTGCCTTCGGGGTCGGCGACGCCTTCGATGGCGCGGCAGGTGACGCGGCCATCGGTCATCATCATGGCGCGGAGCGCCTTGCGGAATTCGGCCTTCTCGCTGACCATTTCGGAGACGATGTGGCGGGCGCCTTCGAGCGCCTCCTCGGGCGGCACGCCGAATTGGGCGGCGATCTCGGAGAGCGGCGTGGGGTCGGACTGATTCCAGAGGAACAGGGCGAGCGGCTCGAGTCCTTTATCGCGGGCAATCGAAGCCTTGGTGCGGCGCTTCGGCTTATAGGGTAGGTACAGATCTTCGAGCTCGGTTTTTTCGAGGGTGGCGAGGATTTTCGCCTTGAGCTCGGGCGTGAGTTTGCCCTGCTCTTCGATGGAGGCGAGGACGGTTTCGCGGCGGTCCTCGAGCTCGCGGAAGTACTCAAGCTTCTCCTGGATATCGCGGATCTGGACTTCGTCGAGATTGCCGGTGACTTCCTTGCGATAGCGCGCGATGAAAGGTACGGTCGCGCCCTCGTCGAGGAGCGCGATGACGGCGGTCATCCCCTTCATGGGGACGTTCAGCAACTTGGCGATGTGGAGGAGGACGGGGGTCGGAAGGGCTTTCAGTTCGGCGATGGGATCTGTGGAACTTTTATGATCCCACAAGGAGGGGGAAAGGCGGCGATGAGTTCGCGCGGAGACGGTGAGAATACAACGGATAAGACTCGCGCAGACGACGCAGAGAAAGACACGCAGAGACAAGCAAGGCGGGGCGACAACGGCAAGGCTTTCGTGCGGAGGACGCAGAGGCGGAGGACGCAGAGAGAGGTTAGAGGTATTTGACGAAGAGGACGGCGTTGCCGCGTTCGTTGTAGAGGAGGTCGTCGACCAGGTTTTTGGTGAGAAGGATACCGAACCCGCCGGGGCGCTTGCCTTCCTCGGCGCGGACCTCGACGTGGCGGATGGGGGAATCTTCCGGGTTTGAGATGGCGGCGTGGGGGAGGAAATCCAGCGAGAAGCCGACGCCCGGGTCGGCGATGTGGACGATGATGGCGCGCTTGGTGCGGAGCAGGGAAGTGCGGACCCGTTTACGCGGGTCGTTCTTGCCGCCGTGTTCGATGGCGTTCATCAGCAGTTCGCGGAAGGCGGAGGCGATGTCTTCGCTGACGTGCGGGGGAAGGTCGGCCTGGATTTCGCGGAGGAAGTGGGTGGTGCGATCGGCGGCGTCGATCTTACAGCGGACGTCGAGCGTGATCCACTCGGGGCGGGCGGAGATGACGCGGATATCGTCCTGCCAGGCTTCGGCGTCGATCGCGGTTTGCACCATTTCAAGCAAGGGCGT
>JAOAPT010000126.1 GCA_025463045.1 Candidatus Solibacter sp. | reverse complement strand
AAACCCACACTATCCTGCGGATTATTGCCTTACCCAACGGCTTTCGATTTGAACTTCTCCGCACAGACCGTTGCCATTTCCCGGCTCAACCTCGAACTCAATCTGACGAATATCGCTCTCACCGGCGCCGGTACGACACCGACGTACCAAAGTTCTTCCATCGGGACCTTCCGATATCGATAGTCAGGGCGGGCCGCGATCGGACACGAAGTTCAATAGCGGACGTCCTCCAACATCGGAGGCAACACGATCGGCTTCTGCAGGAGACACTTCCGGAGGAACCGCGATTCCGAAGAGGTGATTGGAGCGCCTGCGTCCAACCTGCGATACACCGCCGACGACGGCACTTTGCGCAGCCGCACGAACGCGGCCACTTCCATCATTGCCAGCAACGCCAACTACTCGCGCATCCCCGCGCGCGTGGTTCCGTTCGCGCACCTGAGTTCCGGCCGGACTTCCGCGCGACAATATAGAAGCCAGATGACTTCCGATCCCCGATCCACTTATGCGCGTCTGCTCGCCGAGCGCCGCGCGGACATCGCCGCCCGGGAAGCACGGCATCGGAACCTGGGACGCGCCAAGATCGCCGTCGCCGGGGCCGGTGTTGCCATCGTCTGGCTCGCGCTCTCCGTTGGCGGCGCCACGATTCTCTGGGTGCTGCTACCGGCGGCGGTCTTCGTGGCGCTGGTCGTCATCCACGAGAAGCTGCTCGCCGAAACCGAACGCCGCCGCCGCTCCGCCCGTTTCTTCGAAAAGGGCATCGCTCGCCTCGACGGCAACTGGGCTGGTACCGGCGAATCGGGCGAACGCTACAACGATCCCGCGCATCCTTACGCGCTCGATCTCGACCTCTTCGGCAAGGGCAGCGTCTTCGAACTGCTCTGCACCGCGCGCACCCAGATCGGTGAGGACCGTCTCGCGGAGTGGCTGAAATTTCCCGCCCCTCCGGACGAGGTCGCGGCGCGCCAGCAGGCCGTCAGCGAACTGCGCGATCGCCTCGACTTGCGCGAGGAACTCGCCATCGTCGCCGAGGAGGCGCGCCACGGCGTCGCCCCCGAAGCGCTGGCGCACTGGGGCGAAGCGCCCGCCCGCCTGCGCGCCTCCGGCTTTCGCCTCAAGGTCCGCCTCTTCACCACGATCGGAATCGCCGCGTTTATCGCCCTTTGGGTACATCTGTTGCGCACCGCTACGGTGCTTCACTTTTCGGCAAAGGTTGACGCGCTGCTGCTCGATTTCCTGCTGGTCGCGCTGTTGATCAACGGCTGGTTTCTGTACCGGCACAACGGCGAAATGGGCGCGGCCGTCTCCGCCGTGGAAGAGGCGGCGCACGAACTCGGCCTGCTCTCCGAAGTGCTCGTCCGCATGGAGCGCGAACAGTTCACCTGCCCGCTGCTCGCCGAACTCCGCGCGTCGCTCGACGCGGAAGGCGAACCGCCTTCGCGACGCCTGGCGCGTCTCAAACGACTCGTCGAGTATCTCGATTCGCGCGACAACGTATTCGTCCGCGTGCTCGAGCCGTTCGTCATGTGGACGCCCCACCTTGCTTTGAAGGTGGAGGATTGGCGCGCGCACTCGGGCACAGCCGTCCGCCGCTGGCTGCATGCCGCAGGCGAAATGGAGGCGCTCTGCTCGCTCGCCAGCCACGCATTCGAGCACCCCGCCGACCCTTTCCCGGAATTCGCGGCGACCGGCCCGTGCATTGATGGCGACGCACTTGGCCATCCGCTGATCCCCGAGGACAGGGTCGTGCGCAACAGCATTCAGCTCGGCGGCAAGCTCCGCGTCCTCGTGGTCAGCGGTAGTAATATGTCGGGCAAGAGCACCTTTCTGCGCACGCTCGGTGTGAACATTGTGCTCGCCCAGGCCGGCGCCCCGGTGCGCGCACAGCGGCTGCGGATCTCGCCCCTCGCCGTCGGCGCGTCGATCCGGCTGACCGATTCCCTGCAGGGCGGCGTCTCCCGGTTCTATGCCGAAATCCTGCGCCTTCGCCAGATTCTGGACGAAACGCAGGGGCCGCTTCCCGTACTCTTTCTGATCGACGAATTCCTGCACGGCACCAATTCCCACGACCGGCGGATCGGCGCCGAAGCGCTGGTTCGCGGCCTGGTCGAGCGCGGCGCGATCGGGCTGATCACGACGCACGATCTCGCGCTCGCCGAGATCGCCGACCAGCTCGGCGAACGCGCCGCCAACGTCCACTTCGAAGACCAGATCGTCGACGGCGAGATCCGATTTGACTATCACATGCGGCCCGGCGTCGTCCGCAAGAGCAATGCGATCGAGCTGATGCGGCAGGTGGGGCTGGAGATTTAGAAACTCGTGAAGGAACAGCGCCCCAATCAGAGCTGTGCGAGCGGTGTGACATGCGCTTGGCGCTCCCCTGAAAATGACTCGCCTAAAAGCGATCATGCATTTTCATCCCTTGTTGTGGCCCCGAACGGGGCCATGGAGAACTCCGTTGAAAATGACGCGCCTAAAAGCGATCATGCATTTTCATCCCTTCTTGTGGCCGCGAACGGGGCCATGGAGAACTCCGTTGAAGTACACACTCTATCCGAGCCGCGCGCGTGAGCAAGCGGTGGTCGTGCGGGAGTGACCACCGCTCACTCACGTTCGCGGCTCGGATGAGGGCCGAGGGGACGGTCGCGTGGTGGGCATCCACGTGAATGGGTGTCATATGTGGTTTCGTTGTAGTCTGAAGGTACAGCCTCCACATGGTAGAAACAATCGAATGGACCCCGAGCGGTGTGGTCATGATCGACCAGACCCGCCTGCCGCTGCACGAAGAGTACGTGACCTGCCGGAATTATGAAGAGGTCGCGACTGCGATTCGCGACATGATCATTCGCGGGGCTCCGGCGATTGGCGTGGCGGCGGCGATGGGCGTTGCGATCGGCGTGCAGTATGCTGCGGAGGACGGGCTGGATGCGCAGATGGAAACGATCTGCGACACGCTGGCGAAGACGCGCCCGACAGCGGTGAATCTCTTCTGGGCCATCGACCGCATGAAGAGGTTGTACGCGACGCTGCGCGGGCAGCCGATTGCAGCGATCCGCGAGCGGCTGATTTCGGAAGCGAAGCTCGTGCGCGAGGAAGATATCGCGATCAATCGCGCAATCGGCAAGCACGGTGCGCCGCTGGTGCCGGACGGGAAGACGGTCCTGACGCATTGCAATGCGGGCGCACTGGCGACGGCCGGATACGGCACGGCGCTGGGCGTGATTCGCGCGGCCATCGAAACAGGAAAGAAGATCGATGTTTTTGCCGACGAGACGCGGCCATTCCTGCAAGGTGCGCGGCTGACGGTGTGGGAGTTGCAGCAGGACAAGATTCCGACGACGCTGATCACGGACAACATGGCCGGCCACTTCATGAAGAGCGGACGGATCGGTTGCGTGGTGGTTGGCGCGGACCGGATCGCGGCGACCGGAGATGTGGCGAATAAGGTGGGCACGTATTCGGTAGCGGTGCTGGCGAAAGAGAATGGCGTGCCGTTCTACGTGGCAGCGCCGATCTCGACGCTCGACTTGACGCTGACATCGGGCGACCAGATTCCGATTGAAGAGCGCTCGGCGGCGGAAGTCACTCACGTGTTTGGGAATCTAGTGGCGCCCGAAGGGACGGCGGTGAAGAATCCGGCGTTCGACGTGACGCCATTCCGGTATGTCACCGGGATCATCACGGAGAACGGCGTGGCGCATGCGCCGTACGAGGAATCGTTAAAGAGATTGGCGGGGAAATAGAAGATGAAGAAGATTGCTTTTGCTTTGCTCTGTGCGGTGATGTTGACGGCTGCGGACGCGCCGCGGCGGGCGCCGGGATTTTGTTTGCCGGACCAGACGATGGCGTGGCGGGACCTGGCGGACTATCGCGGGAAGATCGTGGTGCTGGAGTTCATGCAGTCGACGTGCCCGCACTGTGCGGCGTTCGTCAACGTGCTGAGCGGGCTGCAGCAGAAGTACGCGGGCAAGGTCGCGGTGGTGTCGGTGGCGGTGGCACCGGATCCGCCCGCACAGGTAGTGCAGTTTGCGCAATCGCACAAGCTGCCGTACCCGCTGCTCTACGATAGCGGGCAGATGACGATGTCGTATGTGCGTGCGCAATCGGTGGACTTCCCGACGGTGTACCTGATCGACGGCTCGGGCATGATCCGCGGCAACTGGGCGAACGGTCCGTTGACGAAAGATATTTTCGAAGGCAACGGATTGGGGCGCGAGATCGATAAATTGCTGGGCGGCGCGCCGGCGACACCCGCCAGGAAGTAGAACGCTGTGCCGGGAGAAGCACAACGCTCGAGTGCGATCCGGTTCATCGTCTGCCTGGGCGTTGTCAGCTTCTTCGCGGACATGACGTACGAAGGCTCGCGCGGCATCCTCGGGCCGTTTCTGCAGGGGCTGGGCGCGAGCGCCGCGCAGGTCGGGCTGATCGCGGGCGGCGGTGAGATGGTGGGCGCGGGGCTGCGCTACTTCTCGGGGCGGTTCGCGGATCGCACGCGCGGGTATTGGGCGATTACGATCGCCGGCTATGCGGTGAACGTGGTCGCGGTCCCGGCGCTGGCGTTCGCCGGCAACTGGCAGGCGGCGGCTCTGCTGGTGATCGTGGAGCGGACGGGAAAGGCGCTGCGCGGTCCGGCGCGCGATGTGCTGTTGAGCGAGGCGACGGCCGAGGTCGGACACGGCTGGGGCTTCGGACTGCATGCCGCGATGGATCAGGCAGGCGCGGTGATCGGGCCGCTGCTGGCTGCGCTCGCGGTGTCGCGGAGGCATCGGTTCGGTCCGGCATTTTTGTGGCTGGCGATTCCCGCGGTATTGACGATGGTCTCGCTGCTGATTGCGCGGCAGGTGTATCCGGGACGCGGGGCAGCGCCGGCTCCGGCGACGACGGAGCCGCTGCCGCGCGTCTTCTGGTGGTACGCCGGAGCGGCTGCGCTGCTGGCCGCGGGCTTCGCGGACTTCCCGCTGCTGGCCTTCCATTTTCAAAAAACGGGAGCGGTGCCGGGGGCGTCGATCCCCCTGCTGTATTCGGGTGCGATGGCGGTGAACGGAATCGGAGCGCTGGTTTTCGGAAAGCTGTACGATCGGGTCGGGGTCGCGGCGCTGGTCGCCGGGATCGTGCTCTCGGTGTGGGCGCTGCCGTTGGGATTTCTCGCGGGCGCGAGTGGCGCGATCGCGAGCGCGATTCTCTGGGGACTCGGGATGGGCGCGCAGGATGGATGCCTGCGGGCGGGCATCGCGGGGGTGGTGTCGATGGACAAGCGCGGGAACGCGTTCGGCTCGCTGCAAGGGCTGTTCGGGATCGCGTGGTTTGCGGGCAGCGCGGTGATGGGCGCGCTGTACGGGCGATCGTTGGCGGCGATGGTGGCGTTCGGCGTCGTGCTGCAACTCGCGGCGGCGGTGCTGTTCTTCACCCTGCGGCGTCCACTGGAAGCGGCGCGGGTGCGCTAGAATTCATCCATGATCGGGCTATTCAAGAATCGCGGATCCGCCCCGCAGCCCCTCGGTCCGCTGGAGGTCGCCGTGATGGAGACCGTGTGGACGCGGGGCGAGGGCAACGTGCGCGACGTGATCGACCGGCTGGGGCGGCCGCTCGCGTATACCACGGTGATGACGACGCTCGACCGGCTGTATAAGAAGGGCCTGCTGGCGCGGCGGAAGAGCGAGCGGGCATTCATCTATTCGGCGGCGCTGACGCGCGACGAATGGGATCACAAACGCACCGGCGACTTCGTCGCGGGGTTCCTGTCTCCCGAACTTCTGATCTCGTGCCTGGTGGAAGCCGTAGGCCAGCATGATGCCGCGCTGCTCGACGATTTGGAAAAGAAGATCCGCCTGAAGCGGAAGGAATTGGACCGGAAGGTGAAGCCATGATGGCGCCCTATCTGGTGCGGCTATTGTGCCTGTGCGGAGCGGCGTTCTTCGTGGTGCACAGCCTGGTGGGTTTATTGGTGGCGGCGCTGGCGCCGATGGCGGTCCGTGCCGGATTGCGAATGCGCGCGCGGCGGGCGGCCGCGCTGCTGCTGGCGCTGCGACTGGCGCCGGCGACGCTCGGGCTCGTGGTGGTCGCGGGTTTGTGCGTGCCGAGTTATCTGATGCTAGAAGAAGCGAGCGTGGAGGAAGTCGGCTGGCTGTGTCTGGTGTTGGCGGTGCTGGCAGGCCTGGTGTGGTCGGTGGCGATCGCGCGGAGTTTGCGCGCGGGCGCTCGGTCCGTGCGGCACGCGCGCGATTGGGAACGCGTGGGATCGCTTGCGGAGATCCACGGCGCGCGGGATCTGGTGTGCGTGGTGGACTCCTCGACGCCGCTGCTCGCGCTGGCGGGCGTGGTTCATCCGCGGCTGGTGATGTCGCGGACGGTGGCCGGGGCGTTGACCGCGGAGCAATTGCGGGCGGCGCTGCTGCACGAGGAAGCGCATCGCACGGCGCACGACAATTTGAAGCGGCTGCTGCTGTTGCTTTCGCCGGGACTGCTGCCGGGCTGCTACGGGTTTCATGCGCTGGAGCGCGGCTGGTACCGGTTCACGGAATGGGCGGCGGACGATGAGGCGGTAGCGGGCAATCCGCGGCTATCGTTATCGCTGGCCGCGGCGCTGGTGCGGATCGCGCGGTTGGGCGGGACGCCTTCGCCGGCTCCGCTGACGGCGACGTTCCTGGCGGACGGTCGCGATCTGACGGCGCGGGTAGACCGGCTGCTGGCTCCGGCGATTCAGACTCCGACGGGGCGGGGATTGCCGATCATCGCGGTGGCTGCGGCGATTGCGGCACTACTGGCGGCGACGGTGAATGCGGGGACGCTAGAGTCGGCGCACCGGCTGATGGAGTATCTGGTGAGGTAGGTACCGGCCGCGAGGCCTGTCCTACGACCGGTGGTAGTACCCAGGGGAGTTCTGTAAGCTGAGGGATCTCCATGAAGATACTGGTCAGCTTTCTCCTCTTCGCAGCGCTTATTCTGGCGCAATCTCCTAATACGGCGTCGATGATTGTCGTGGTGGTCGATCAGACCGGCGCCACGGTGAAGGACGCCAAGGTTTCGGTTGTGAACACGGCGACGGGGGCGGTGCGCGACATCGTCTCGGGCAACGATGGGAGCGCGACGATTGCGGCGCTGTCGCTGACCGGGAGCTACACGGTGCGCGTGTCCAAGCAGGGCTTCGGCAGCGAAGAGTTGAAGGACGTCACGCTGCGCTCGGGCGAGACGGCGACGCTGAAGGTGAAACTCGCGCTCGGATCGGCGAAGGCGGAGGTCACGGTTTACGGGACTTCCGAAGGCGTGCAGACGGAGCCGCAGATCGGGCGCCGGCTGGATAGCGCGCAGATCGACGAGACGCCGATCCTCGGGCGCAAGGCATCGTCGCTGCCGCTGTTGAACGCGGCATTCCGGCAGGCAAAGGGGACGGGCGATCTGTTCGTCAATCAGACGTATTTCGTGACGGGTGCGGGGTCGCGGCGGACGACAACGACGACGCTCGACGGCGCGAATAACGACGAAGCGTGGGGGCGGCAGACGATGATCGCCACTGTGCCGTTGGGCGCGATTCAGGAATTCACCGTGCTGTCGAACGCGTTCTCCGCGGAGTTCGGATGGACGGCGGGACCGGCGTTGAACATCGTGACGAAGAGCGGCACGAACAGCCTGCACGGCGAAGCTCTGTACATGAATCGCCCGGGCGACTGGCAGGCGAAAACGTTTTCGACGAAGGGCTTTTGTCCGCCGTCGGTTTCTAGCTGCGTGACGCCGAGCACGCTGACGGCGATCAATCCGGTGGACATTCCCGACGCGCTGAGTCAGGTGTCCGGATCGATCGGCGGGGCGCTAATCAAAGACAAGACGTTTTTCTTCGTGACCGGCGATTACACGCGGCAGAATCGGACGGCGTTTCTTTCGAGCACGCTGCCGGCGTTCCTGCTGCCGGCGGATGGCCATCTGGATTACGAGGGACACTATCGCCAGACTCTGGTCAACGGGCGGTTGGATCACAGGCTCACGGCAAACCAGAACCTGATGTTCCGGGTGAATGTGGACCGGTTCCATGACGACAATCCGCAGGATGCGGTGGGTGGCACGAATGCGCCGAGCCTGGCGCGCGGATATGCGCGGCGGTCGTGGACGATGCAGTTGAATCACACCGCGGTGATCACGCCGAATTTGCTGAACGAAGCGCGCGTATCGTATCTGCACGGCGATCCGGTGACGCAATGGGAGGCGACGACGCTCTCGACGTCTTACACGCGCGCCGGATCGGTGCCGTTCACCGCGGGGCAGTCGCGGCTCTCGAATCTGTACGGGTATCAGACGCAGTTCTCGGACACGCTCTCGTGGACGCATGGCGTGCATCATGTGCGCTTCGGCGGAAGCGTGGTGTATCACCGGTCGGGCGGGCAGGGCAGCGAGCCGGGGACAGCGGTACTGGGCACGTTCACGTTCAAGAGCACGACGACGGCGCCGCTCGATCAATTGACGCTCGCCGATGTGCAGCAGTACACGCAGCCGATCGATTTCGGGATCAACCGTTATGAATTGAAGCAGCAGCTCTACGCGGCGTTCGTGCAGGATAGCATTCACGTGCGGCGCGATCTGACGATCGATCTCGGCCTGCGCTACGACCAGCAGACGCTGACCAATGCCACGAAGGACTTTGCGCCGCGCGTGGGCTTCGGCTGGAATCCGAAGGGCGATTCGCGGTGGTCGATTCGCGGCGGATACGGGATGTATTACACGCAGATCCAGTCGAACCTGATCGCGAGCTATCTGGTCGGCGGGCTGGACGGGTTGACGACGTACACGGCGACTCCGGGGCAGCTCGGCTTTCCGACGTGCTTGACGGGCTCGTGCCTGCCGCTGTCGTTCGACCCGCGGACGCTGGCGCCTTCGCAGTTACCGGCGCGCGACATCACGATCCAAGCGGGCCAGCGCGCCTTCTATCAGGCCCAGTTCCAGAAGTACGGACTGAACTTCGATCTGCTGCCGAACTATCCAGACAAACTGGTGAGTCCGCGCAGCCAGGTGGTGACGATTGGTGCGCAGCGCGAATTGGTGAAGGGATTGTTCGCGGGTGCGGACTACGTGCATCAGCACTGGACGGACCTGGATCGCACGGTGGATTTGAATGCGCCCTCGCCGTTCGATCGCACGGCTCCGGGACAGGTGAGGAGCGTGGCGGCGGCGAATGCGACGCGTCCGATCCTACCAGTGAATGGCGGCGTGCGGCAGGTGAATGTGCTGATGAATCTCGGGGTCGCGGACTACGACGGATTGCAGACGCAGATCAGCTATCGCGGTAATCGTCGGATGTACGCGGCGGTGAGCTACACGCTGTCGAAGGCGACGAATACGACGGAGCCGGACGGCAACGGGACGGGGCCGAACGACAGCAATATCGCGCGTTTGGGTGAAGTGGAGCGCGGGCCGAGCTTCCTCGATCAGCGGCATCGCGCGGTGATCACGTTCAGCTACCAGTTGCCGTACAACATCACGGCGGGGACGTTGATGCAGTTTGCGTCCTCACGTCCGTTCAATGCGACGACGGGCGTGGACAATAATGGCGACGGCGTGAATAACGATCGCCCGGTGGTGAACGGCCAGGTGATCGGGAAGTCGGCCTTCCGGAGCACGGCGACGTCGGACGTCGGGGTGTTTCTCGAGGGACGGATCAAGAAGACCGAGCGGATGAATGTGCTGCTGCGGATCGAAGGGTTCAATCTGTTCAATCACGGAAATTTCCTGGGGCGCGGGCAGACGGTCTACGGCGACACGGGGACGGTCAATCCGACGTTCGGGCAATTGGCGGCGGTGGGGACGACGACGAATGCGATCCCGGCGTTCGCGAATGTGGATCCGCCGCGGATGTTCCAACTGCAGGTTAGGTTTGTGTTCTAGGCTCTAGGCGGAGACATTGTTAAGTCACTTTGATTCGGAGAAGAGCACCACTTCACCGGGTCCTTTATTTGTGATTGGAAAGAGAGTGGAGCGGGGTACGGGACTCGAACCCGTCTAAATCAGCTTGGAAGGCTGACGCCCAGCCGCTAGGCCAACCCCGCTCAGCACTTTCCATTCTACCAATGCTTACCGCCGCCCGCGCAATGCCCCCTCCGAAGAACTCGATCGCTGCTACGCTTGAATGAACGCCATCTATGACCGACTATCCCGTCATCAACGGCCTCATCTTCGCCGGACTCGGCATCGTCGTCTTCATCGTCGCCTTCTCGCTCGTCGTCAAACTCGCGCCTCTCGACCTCTGGAAACAAATCGGCGAAGAGCGCAATCTTGCCGCCGCCATCCTCGCCGGCGCCGTCGCTCTCGGACTCTGTTGGATCATTGCTGCCACGCTTCACTAATTCCGTAACGGTTATTCCACGGCGTGCGTTTAGACTGTATATATGAATATCCGGGGTCTTCTATTTGTGTATCTTGGCGCGCTCACCTGTGCCGCCTGGGGCCAGCAGTACACCATCACCACCATCGCCGGGAATGGTTCCGCGGGATTCGGCGGCGATAGCGGCACCGCCTCCGCCTCCCAGCTCAATGCCCCCTCCGGCCTCGCGATCGATTCCAAAGGAAATCTCTACATCGCGGACTCCTCCAACCATCGCGTGCGCATGATCTCCGGCGGCACCATCACCACCATCGCCGGTACCGGCACCGCAGGCTTCTCCGGCGACAAAGCCGCCGCCACCAGCGCAACGCTCTACATCCCAAGCGGCATCGCGTTCGATTCCACCGGCAACATCTACATCGCCGATTCGGGCAACAACGTCATTCGCAAAATCGTCTCCGGCACCATCACCACCATCGCGGGCGATCCCGGCCAGTTCGCCGGATACGCGGGCGATCTCGGCCAGGCGAACGTCGCCGTCCTCAACAATCCGACCGGACTTGTCTTCGATTCCGCCGGCAACTACTACATCGCCGATGGCGGCAACAGCCTCATCCGCAAAGTGGACACCAATGGCATCATCACGTCCTACCTCGGATCGCAAGCCACGCAGGGACGCCTGAACCATCCCAACGCCCTCGTCTACGGACCCGGCAACGCACTCTATATTTCGGATTCCAACAACAACCGCATCGCGAAGTACATCGCCCCGAACCTGACCAATTTCGCCGGTAACCTGAGCGCCGGTTTCGCGGGCGACGGCAACCTCGCCACCCTCTCGCAACTGAACAAACCCGTCGGCATCGCCGTCGATGCGGCCGGCAACATATACATCGCCGACGCCAACAACAGCCGCATCCGCAAAGTCTCTACCGACGGCACGATCTCCACCATCGCCGGCAGGAATTCCGTCGGATACTTCGGCGATGGCGGCCCCGCCACCGCCGCCGCGCTGAATTTCCCGCGCGGCATCGCCGTCGCCTCCGACGGCACGATCTACATCGCCGACACCGGCAATCACGTCATCCGCGCACTCACCCCGACCTTCCCAACGATCAGCACCGGGGGCGTTGTCAACGCCGCAAATTTCACCGCGCGTATATCGCCGGGCGCACTCGCCAGTGTATTTGGTTCCGGCTTCGGTTCCGCCACCATTCAGCCCGATCTGCCGCTGCCGAACAGCGCCGGCGGCGTCACGGTGACCGTCAACGGCAAGGCCGCGCCCATCCTGTTCCTCAGCCCCGGCCAGATCAACTTTCAGGTGCCGTGGTCCACTCCGACTTCCGGCAGCGTCCCCGTCGTCGTCAGCTTCCTCGGCGGCAACAGCAACAGCATGTCCGCCCCTGTCGCGACCGCCGCCCCCGGACTTTTCACACTCTCGACAGGCGCCGCCATCGTGCAGAACTTCCCCGACTTCTCGCTCAACGATCCCACGAATCCGATCAAAGCCGGCGGCACCATCATCGCCTACCTCACCGGATCCGGTCCTGTTTCCCCTACGATGGCCGACGGCGCCATCGCCCCGTCCGGCACACTGGTGAGCTCCACCGCCGCTGTCACCGCGAAGATCGGCGCTGCGACAGCCGACGTTTCGTTCACCGGACTCACGCCCGGCTTCGTCGGACTCGTGCAGATGAACATCACCGTGCCCTCCACTCTTTCGCCCGGCGTTTACCCGCTCGCCGTCACAATCGACGGTCAGGCGGCAAATACCGGCACCATTGCCGTAAAATAGACCAATATGCTGTTTGAAGCCGACAAGGTGATGTTCGAGATTTATAAGGAGACGGAATACACCGGCAAGTACCGGGTCGTCTACTTCACGGAGTTGCAGGACCACAATAAGGAAACAGAGATCAATCACGCCATGGCCGGCGAGCACGTCTTCGATGGCTTCATCAAGAACTTCCGCAAAGATGAAGCCAAGGAGATCATCAACACTCTTCTCGGCCGGATGAATAATGGAGAGAGCGTCGGTCCGCAGGACATCGAGCGCGCCCTCGGCGACCACATGGCGGGTTAGGCCTCCCTTGCGCATCACCCGCTATCCCAATATCACCGAAGATCAGTTCTACGGCTGCGTGGCCGCCTTTGTCGATTCGCTCGAAGGCGAGCTCAACGCAGCCACTGCCGCCCTGCGCCGCCTAACCGGACGCAACAAGGGCGGAGCTTTCGCCTTCGAGATGGCGCTCGACCAGCACCGTTATGGAGCCCTGATCGTAATCGACCGCTGGTCCACCCTGCTCAACGCCTTCGGCCCGCATCTCATGCTGCCGCGCCGCCGCGACATCCTCGACCGCGGCCCCGAACGCGCGCGCAGCGCCGAAGAAATCCTCGCCCGCACCAATGCCCTGGTCGACTCCGCCCCGGCTTACAGCGAAGACGTAGTCGAAGCGTCCATCGTCGCCTACCAGACAGTCAACGGCGTCTTTACCGAAGAGCGCGCCGAAGCCGAGCAGTCCGCCAAACTCGGCCCCATGCTCCCCGAAGACTACCGCGACGCCCGCCGCATCTTCCTCGAAGACCTCGCCGCCCGGTAGGACAGGCCT
>JAOAPT010000120.1 GCA_025463045.1 Candidatus Solibacter sp. | reverse complement strand
CTTGGTCCGTGCGATCCCCCCACGCATTCTGTCACGTTCTCGCCGGTGAGTTCGATATGTACCCCACCCAACTTCTGCCCGTGTGATGCGTGAATGTCGAAGGCCTGTTCGACTTCCGCGTAGATGTCTTCGAAGCTGCGCGTCTTAATGCCGCCGGCCGTCATGTGCGTGTTGCCGTGCATCGGATCGCAGATCCACACGGGCTTGCCGCCTTCGGCGCGCACGTGTTCAATCAAGCGGGGCAGGGCATCGGCGATCTTGCCCGCGCCAAAGCGATGGATCAGCGTGAGACGTCCGGGACTGCGTTCCGGATCGAGAATTTCAAACCAGCGCGCCACCTGTTCGCGCGTCGCGGAGCTACCGACCTTGAGGCCTACGGGATTTTCAATCCCGCGAAAATATTCCAGGTGCGCACCATCCGGATCGTTGGTGCGCAAACCGACCCAGGGGAAGTGCGTCAGCAGATTGAAGAAGCCTGGACGTCGCGGGACGCGGCGCGTCTGCGCCGATTCGTAGCCGAGGTGAAGAGCTTCATGCGCAGTGAAGAAGTCGATGCGATCCGTATCGCCGGCGCGCACGCCGAGCACGTTCTCGACGAATTGCAGCGAGTCCTTGATGGTCTGCACCATGCGATGATACTCGTGCGCGAGCGGCGACTCCTTCGCCCAGTCCAGATCGAAATACTCGGGATGATGCAGGTCGGCGAACCCGCCTTTGACCAGTGCGCGAACGAAGTTGAGCGTGAGCGATGCGCGCTCGTAACCGCGGAGCAGTAGCTGCGGATCGGGGCGTCGCGCGGCGGCGGTGAACTCGGGGCGATTGATGTTATCGCCGCGATAGCTGGGAAGGCTCACGCCATCGCGCACTTCGTCATTCGTCGAGCGCGGCTTGGCGTACTGTCCGGCGAAGCGTCCGATGCGGATTACCGGACGTCGCGCGCCGATGACAAGGACGAGCGACATCTGCAATAGGACTTTGAGCGTGTTAGTGATGCGAACGGGCGTGCAATCGACGAAGCGCTCGGCGCAATCGCCGGCCTGAAGCACGAACTGCCGCCCCTCGGACGCTTCGGCGAGCTGTTCGCGAAGGTGAAGAATTTCCCAACTGGTGACCAGCGGGGGAAGGGTTCGTAGCTCGGCAAGGACGCTCTCTAATTCGGCGGCGTCTGCATATTCAGGTTGTTGTAAGGCAGGCCTCTGCCTCCAGGAATCGGGTGCCCACATGAGGAAACATCAGGGTATCACGTGGCTCGAGCGTCACGCTTCCAGGATGTGAACTCTTGGTGGGGTGGGACGGCGGCGCCCCACCCACTTGACGGGGCGATCGCGTTGGAGGCCTCCGAACTTCCGCCACGATCGCACTCAAATTACATATCGGGCGGGTTGGGCGAAAATTGAGCGTGCTACGGCATGCTACCGTCCGAGCATGCGGCATCACCGTCGCGCTGCTGAAGTCAATCATTTGGAGATATACGCCAATTGCATTCTCCAGTGACGTGAGGCGCAATCGACTGCAAGACGAGGTTTCGCGCTCCAGGTCTCTCCGGCAGTCCAGGCTTTGACACCGGGATTGGCGATCGCCTGCACCACGACCGTCTCCGGCGCCCCTGCGCACGTTCTTGTGACATTGCGAGGAGACGACATTCTTCTGTGCCAGAAGCGAGTCTAGTACAATCGTGGCATGAGTGCCTCACCTCTGGCGATCCCGGTTGAGGAGTATCTGCGTACCGCATTCCGTCCGGATTGCGATTACGTGGACGGTACTCTCATCGAGCGGAACGTGGGCGAAAAAGATCACAGCAAGCTGCAGTTCGCACTCATGCTTTACCTGCACCAGCGGCGGCGCGAGTTAGGCATCTTCGTCATCCAGGAACAGAGGCTTCGCATTTCGGCGCGGCGCTACCGCGTGCCGGACCTTTGTGTGGTGGCAGGCCCGGAACCGGACGAACAGATCTTTACGCGACCGCCTTTTCTTTGCGTCGAGATCCTGTCTCCCGAGGATCGGATGAGCCGCATGCAGGAACGGATCGACGACTACCTATCCTTTGGTGTGCGCTACGTTTGGGTGCTGGATCCGCAGACGTACAAGGCGTGGATTTACACCACGAAGGCCATCCAGGAAGTCCGCGACGGGCATCTAAGGACGGAAAGCCCGGAGATCGTGGTGCCGATGGATGAGATCTTTCCGGTCCGCTAGACACAATCTTGAAATATCTGGTACACTCACTGATGTCCCTTTGATAACGCTCAGTGGGAGGTACGTTTGCCTGTATGGGACGGACCGTTCGCACCAATGAGGAAACATGGCACGTAAACCAGGAAAGCAGTACCAAGCCGCGCAGAAGCAGGTCGAATCCAAGGAATACATGTTGGAAGAGGCCATTCCGCTTCTCAAGAAAATCAAATTTGCCAAGTTCGACGAGACGGTGGAAGTTCACATGCGTCTCGGTGTCGATCCCAAGCACGCCGACCAGATGGTTCGCGGCACGGTCGTCATGCCCAATGGGTTGGGCAAGTCGAAGAAAGTGCTCGTCATCGCCAGCGGCGATAAGCAGCGGGAAGCGATCGAAGCCGGTGCCGATTTCGTCGGCGGCGAAGACATGGTGAACAAGATCCAGTCCGAAGGTTGGACGGATTATGACGCCGTGATCGCCACCCCCGATATGATGCGCTCCGTCGGTAAACTCGGTAAGGTGCTCGGCCCCCGCGGGCTGATGCCGAATCCGAAAACCGGCACGGTGACGGTGGACGTCGCCAAGGCAATCGCCGAAATCAAGGCAGGTAAAGTGGAATTCCGCGTCGACAAGACGGGAATCATCCACGCCCCCGTGGGCAAGATCAGCTTTTCGGCCGAAAAGCTGGTGGAAAATGCCTCCAGCCTGATCACGGCGGTGATCAAGGCCAAACCCGCGGTCGCCAAGGGCAAGTACGTCAGGAGCGCCACCGTGTGCTCCACTATGAGCCCCGGCGTCGCCATCGATACCGCTCCGTTCAGTGTGAAGGCGGCCGTTTAAGGTCGTACAGGTATTCCCATGAAAAAGAAGGAAGACAAGATTAAGGACCTCGAGTCGCTGCGTCAGGATCTGGGCGACCTGAAGAACCTGTTCGTCACCGGCTACGAGAAGCTGAAGGTCGGGCAGGATTTCGAGCTGCGCAAGGTGATTCGCTCCGCGGGCGGCAAATACCGCGTGGTGAAGAACAACCTCGCCAGCCTGGCGAGCGAAGGCACGCCGTCTGAAGCGGTGTTGAAAGACCTCCGGGGGATGACCTCGCTGGCCTACACCACCGATGATCCGGTGGCGCTGGCAAAGGTGCTGACGGCGTATGCCAAGACCAATCCCTCGTTCACCTTTAAGGCCGGGATTGTGGAAGGCCGGGCAATCGACGTCAAGGCGATCAACGAACTGGCGACGATGCCTTCCAAGGAAGAGCTTTTTGCCAAACTGCTCTACGTCATCAACGCGCCGGCCCAGCAGCTGGTAACGGTGATGAATGCTGTCGGCCGCAATCTGGCCGTGGTTGTGGATCAGGGCGTCAAGGAAAACAAGTTCGCGGAGTAGTATCCGGCAGGCCGGGCCACCCGGTCGCTAAACCAACGATTTTCAAGATCACGATTTTTCGAATAAATAGGAGTTTGAAATGGCGGATTTAAACGCAATTGCGGATCAGATTCAGGGCTTGACGCTGCTTGAGGCCTCTCAGCTCGTGAAAATGCTTGAAGAAAAGCTGGGCGTCTCGGCGGCGGCAGCAGCTCCGGTCATGATGGCCGGCGGCGGCGCTGCGGCAGCGGCTCCGGCAGCTGAAGAAAAGACGGAGTTTTCGGTGGTTCTGACCGGCGCCGGCGCCAACAAGATCAACGTGATCAAGGCCGTTCGCGAAGTCACCAGCCTGGGCTTGAAGGAAGCCAAGGACCTCGTTGATGGCGCCCCCAAGCCCATCAAGGAAGGCGTCAGCAAGGAAGAAGCTGCCACCATCGCCAAGAAATTCACTGACGCGGGCGCGACCGTCGAAGTGAAGTAGACACTCGCGGCCGGGGCGTCTGAGTTGGACGGACCCGGCCACCCGGCCTCCCGGTGTGGGAGGCCGTAGTGTTTGCGGTTTGACGCGGGGCGAAAGCCCTGCTAAAGTGGATAGTTGGGCTGTCGATTCAGCGGACTCGACCCCAATTGGTGACTGTGATTCCCGAATCCTGGAACTTCAATTGCAGTGAAAGCAAGACTGCAGAGAGGGGATCTCTGCGCGTCTCTACGCTAGTAACTCCACAGGATTCGTGTGCGTCCAGATCCATAGGACCCATCCTCTTCGCGCATTCATCTTCGGATCTAGTTCCAACCCTGCCCCTGTCTCTTCATCCGGCGCTCCGGGAGGCATCCCCTCCAGGGGCGCATTTGGTTTTGTGCTGTTAAGCGCACTTTGCTGGCATTGGCTGTTCGCCCGTCAGGAGTATACGAATGGACCTTCAAAATTACGGCGCTGCACCCGAGCGAGTTGATTTCTCGAAAATTAAGACTTCGATTCCGATTCCGAACCTCATCGAGGTTCAGAAGAAATCCTACGAACGGTTTCTGCAGATGGACCTCTTGCCTAACGAGCGAGAGGACATCGGGCTGCAGACCGTCTTCAATTCCGTTTTCCCGATTTCCGATTTCCGTGGTGTGAGCGATCTTGAGTTTGTCGATTACTCAATCGGCAACTGGGAATGTAAGTGCGGCAATCTAAAAGGTTTGCATCACTTGCGTTCGACCTGCCGCAGTTGCGGCGCAACGATCCGCACCGACCCTTTCCACGCTGGCGACATTCTGTGCCACCACTGCGGAACCTTTAACAAGAACGTGGTCACGTTCTGCAACAAATGCGGCGACCCGGTTGGGTTGCAGCTCAAATACGACATGCAGGAGTGCCAGGAACGCGGCATGACGTACGCCGCGCCACTGAAAGTCACAATCCGGCTAACCGTTTACTCGAAAGACCCGGAAACCCAGAAAAAGAGCGTCCGCGATATTAAGGAGCAGGAAGTCTTCTTCGGCGAAATCCCGCTGATGACGGATAACGGCACCTTCATCATCAACGGCACCGAGCGCGTGATTGTCAGCCAGTTGCACCGTTCGCCCGGCGTGTTCTTCGAACGCGTTCCGGCGCAGGGCTACTTCCTGGGCAAGATCATCCCGTACCGCGGGAGCTGGGTCGAGTTCGAGTACGACAACAAGAACATCCTCTACGTCCGTATCGACCGTAAGCGCAAGTTCTACGGTTCGGTCTTTCTGCGCGCCCTCGGCCTGAAGACCGACGAACAGATTCTGCGCGCCTTCTACCGCGTCTCCAAAATGGAGATCAAGGACAAGAAGATCTACTGGAACGTGGATGAAGGTCTGATCGGGCTCAAACTCTCGCACGCCATCACCACCAAGAGCGGCGAGACTATCGTTGCACAAGGCAAGAAGATCACTCCCAACCTGTTCAAGGAGCTCCAGAAGGCCAAGATCGAGAAGGTGGAAGTAGCTGCCAACGATCTGGAAGGCGCTCACGTCGTGGCCGACGTCGTCGACATGACGACGGGCGAAGTCATGATCGACGCCAACAGTGAGCTGACCACCGTTGTGCTCAGCAAACTGATCGAAGCCGGGATTACCGAGTTCGAGGTCTTCTTCCCCGAGCGCGACGATGTCGGCACGGTGATTTCCGCGACCATCCGCAAGGACGCCGTCAAAACGCAGAACGAAGCGCTGATCGAAATCTACCGCAAACTGCGTCCCGGCGACCCGCCCACGCTCGACACCGCCACCCAGCTCTTCCAGGGCATGTTCTTCGACCCGCGCAAGTACGATTTCTCGCGCGTCGGACGCATGAAGTTCAACATCAAGCTCTACGACCGCAGCGATGCCACGGCGCTCGATAAGCGCACGCTCGATTCGGACGATTTCAAGAGCACCATCCGCTACCTGCTCAAGCTCCGCAAGGGCATCGGTGCGGTGGACGATATCGATCACTTGGGCAACCGCCGCGTTCGCGCGGTCGGCGAACTGCTCGAAAACCAGTTCCGCATCGGCCTGGTCCGCATGGAACGCGCCATCAAGGAAAAGATGAGCGTGTACCAGGAAATGTCGACGGCCATGCCGCACGACCTGGTCAACGCCAAGCCCGTGATGGCGGCGATCCGCGAATTCTTCGGCTCCAGCCAGCTTTCACAGTTCATGGATCAGACGAATCCGCTCAGCGAAATTACGCATAAGCGCCGTCTGTCCGCGCTTGGACCTGGCGGTCTGAGCCGTGAGCGCGCGGGCTTCGAGGTCCGCGACGTTCACCCGACACACTATGGCCGCATCTGCCCGATTGAGACGCCGGAAGGTCCGAACATCGGCCTGATCTCGTCGCTTTCGTGTTTTGCGCGCATCAACGAGTACGGCTTCATCGAGAGCCCTTACCGCAAGGTGATCAAGGGCTCTGTGATCGACGAAGTCAAGATCCTGAACCCCGGCGATACCGATTTTAAGGTCGGCGACGTGGTTCGCCGCGCCGATGTCGACGAAGCCAATC
Organism: Candidatus Solibacter sp.; assembly: GCA_025463045.1. Lineage (GTDB taxonomy): Bacteria > Acidobacteriota > Terriglobia > Bryobacterales > Bryobacteraceae > Solibacter. The sequence continues at coordinate 2,603 of JAOAPT010000120.1, read as the reverse complement.
GCAAGGTCGGCCCCAAGAAGCAGGCGGCCGAATTCGAAGCGCATTGCGAGTACCTTTCGGCGTGGGAAGAGGACAAGTGGACCATCGCCCAGGCGAACGTGGAACTGGACGACAAGGGCCGCATTGTTCCCGATCTTTCGAACGCCCGGCAGGCCGGCAACTTCGTGCTCAAGCCGAAGGAAGAAATCGAGTACATCGACGTCAGCCCGAAACAGTTGGTGTCGGTGGCCGCGAGCCTGATTCCGTTCCTTGAGAACGACGACGCCAACCGCGCGTTGATGGGTTCGAACATGCAACGCCAGGCAGTCCCGCTGCTCCGCGCCGACGCCCCGTATGTGGGTACCGGCATGGAGTATGTGACCGCGCGCGATTCCGGCGCGGTGGTGCTCAACAAGCGCGCCGGCGTGGTGGATTCGGTGGATAGCGAGCGCATCATCGTTCGCGTGGAAGGCGCGGCGCACGAAGGCCAGCTCTCCCGCGAAGTCGGCGCGGACATCTATCAGCTCACCAAGTTCAAACGCTCCAACCAGAACACCTGCATCAACCAGAAGCCGATCGTGCGCGTGGGACAGCGTGTTCCCAAGGGCGCGGTGCTGGCCGACGGTCCTTGCACGGATCTCGGGGAGCTGGCGCTTGGCCGCAACGTGCTGGTGGCTTTCATGCCCTGGCGCGGCTACAACTTCGAAGACGCGATCCTGGTCAGCGAAAAGCTGGTCAAGGAAGATTACTACACCTCGATCCACATCGAGGAGTTCGAAATCGAAGCGCGCGACACCAAACTGGGACCCGAGGAAATTACTCGCGACATCCCCAACATCGCCGATAGTTTCCTGCGCAACCTGGACGAGAGCGGCATCATCCGCATCGGCGCCACGGTAAAGCCGGGCGACATTCTGGTGGGCAAAGTGACGCCGAAGGGCGAAACCCAGCTCACGCCGGAAGAAAAACTGCTCCGCGCGATCTTCGGCGAAAAGGCCGGAGACGTGAAGGACGCCTCCCTCTACTGCCCGCCGGGCATCGAGGGCACGATCGTCGATTGCAAGATCTTCTCCCGCAAAGGCCAGGAGAAGGACGAGCGGTCGAAGATGATCGAGGAATCGCAGATCCAGCGCCTGCAGCGCAACCTGCAGGACGAAATCCGCATTCTGACCGACGAGCGCGCCAAGCGCCTCGGCACTCTGCTGGACGGCAAGAAGCTGCTCGCCGACCTGCACGACGAAAAGACCAACAAGCGCCTGTTGAGCAAGGACACGGAGCTGACGCGGGAACTCATCGAGAAGATGAAGTCGCGCGATCTGAAACGTATGCGCCTGGCCAACAAAGATCCGCGCTTGAACGAACAGATCGACGAAATCGAAGAGATGACGTCGCGCCAGATCGCGGTGCTCGAAAAGATCACCGACGAAAAGATCGCGAAGCTGCGTAAGGGCGATGAACTGCCTCCCGGCGTAATCAAGCTGGTGAAGGTGTACATCGCGATGAAGCGCAAGCTGAGCGTCGGCGATAAGATGGCCGGCCGCCACGGAAACAAGGGTGTGATCGCGCGCATTCTGCCGGAAGAGGACATGCCGTACCTCCCCGATGGAACGCCGGTCGAGATCGTCCTGAATCCGCTGGGCGTTCCCAGCCGTATGAATGTCGGTCAGATTCTGGAGACGCACCTCGGATGGGCGGCGAAGGCGTTGGGCGTGCAGTTTGCGACCCCCGTGTTCGACGGCGCTACCGAGAAAGAGATCAAGAAGGCGCTGGCGGAGGCGAACCTGCCTTCGTCCGGTAAGACCAAGCTGTTCGACGGCATGACCGGTATCGAATTCGAACAGCCGGTGACCGTGGGCTACATCTATATGTTGAAGCTCAGCCACCTGGTCGACGACAAGATCCACGCGCGCTCCATCGGACCGTACTCGCTGATCACGCAGCAGCCCCTGGGCGGCAAGGCCCAGTTCGGCGGACAGCGCTTCGGCGAAATGGAAGTCTGGGCGCTGGAAGCATACGGCGCCGCTTACATCCTGCAGGAACTGTTGACCGCGAAGTCCGACGACGTGTATGGCCGCGCCAAGATTTACGAGGCCATCGTCAAGGGCGAGGCGGCCATCGAGCCGGGCGTGCCTGAGTCGTTCAACGTGCTGATCCGCGAGCTGCAGTCGCTCTGCCTCGACGTTGAGCTGATGAAGAAATTCCGCGAAGCGCCGGAAGATACGGCGTTAGCAGCTGACTAAGTGGCCTTCCGTTCTCTCAGGGTGGCGGCTCGCAATGCCTCCATGCCGCGGCTCTGAGGGGCGGGACTCTGATTTGCTTTTAGACGAACTTTTGGAGAATAAATGAGATCCTCTCCGTACGATCGTGCGAATTTAATCGCGGACTTTGACTCTATCCGGATCTCTCTGGCCTCGCCAGAGAAAATCCGAAGCTGGAGCCATGGCGAAGTAACTAAACCGGAAACTATCAACTATCGCACCTTCAAGCCCGAACGAGACGGCCTGTTCTGCGCGCGGATCTTCGGACCCGTAACGGACTGGGAATGTCTGTGCGGCAAGTACAAGCGGATGAAGCACCGCGGTGTGATCTGCGACAAGTGCGGCGTCGAAGTGACGCTCGCTCGT
>JAOAPT010000091.1 GCA_025463045.1 Candidatus Solibacter sp. | reverse complement strand
GTCCTGCTTAACGGTCCATGCCTTCTCGTCCCAATCGAGGCGCAGACCGTGGCGCATCGAGAGATTAGCGAGGATGCAGGCGGTCGAGGAGCGCACGCAGGTTTCGATGTCGCTGGTCGGCTTCTGGCGGCTCTTGACGCACTCCATGAAGTTCTTCCAGTGCGGCACGTTCATCTGGCTCATCTCGGCATCCTTTTCATAGGTGACGGCGGTGAGCTTGGATTTGGCGTTGGCGGGAATCACGGTGCAGCCGCTGCGGTTGACGAGGATCGTGCCTTCCGTTCCGTGGATCGCGGTGCCGTTCGCGCCGCCGAACATCTGCAGCGGATTGGCCGAGCGGCTTTCGTAGGTCTGGAGGAATTTTGGATATTGATACAGCGCTTCCATCGTGTCGGGCGTCTGCACGTTGTCCTCCACGTAGAACTTGGCGCCCATGGCGGCGACGGAGAGCGGCATCGGTTCGCCCATGCACTGGTGAATCGGATCGATCAGATGGACGCCCCAATCGGTCATCGCGCCGCCTGCGTAATCCCAGAAATAGCGGAAGGTGGGGAAGGTCGCAGCCTTCACTCCCCAGCGATTGGGATTGAACGGAACCTTCGGAGCTGGCCCGAGCCACATATCCCAATCGAGTCCCAGCGGCACTTCTGCGTCGGGCGGATTGCCGTAACCCTGACGATTCGCGAGGCCCGCCTGGTAAGCGTGCGCGAACGTGATCTCGCCGAGCGCGCCGGACTGCACGAGTTCGGCGGCCTTCTTGAAGTAGCCACCGGAGCGCTGCATCGTGCCGGCCTGCACCACGCGATTGTACTTGCGCGCGGCTTGCACCATTTTGAGGCCTTCTTCCACGTAGACGCAGGCGGGCTTCTCGACGTAGACATCCTTGCCGGCCTTGCAGGCTTCCACTTCCATGTAGGCGTGCCAGTGGTCGGGGGTCGAGATGCAGACGGCATCGATCGATTTGTCGGCGAGAATATCGCGGAAATCCTTGACGGACTTGACGTCGAAACCACCCTTTTTGGCGGCGGCTTCGGCGCGCTCCAGGTGCGGCTGGTAGACGTCGCAGATCGCGACCGGCTGGGCCTCGGGCACCTTCATGGCATAACCGAGATTGCCGGAGCCCATGGCGCCGAGTCCGATGAAGCCAACCGAAATACGATCGTTGGCGCCTTTCACGCGGCCGGTGAAGAGCGACGTGGTGAATGCTGCACCGGCGACGGTCAGCAGGTCTCTACGTGGAATACTCATATGGATTACTCGTTGGTAACAGAATTAACTTGTGAGCGCAAGCGCTAGGGGCGCGAGTCGACCTCGATTTCCATCGAGAGCAGAGCCGCGCCGAACGTCTTGCCCTGCGCGTCGGTACGAAGCGATACCGTGCCGCCGCCACCGAGAGCGCCATGCAGCAGGAAGTTGAGCGCGCCGAGGTTGGGGAGTTCGAAACGCTCGATGTCGCCGCGCACCATGTCGCCGAAGTGACGCTTCACGCGTTCCGCGGTAACCTCGCGGACGAGTACCGGATAATCACTTTCGCGGTGGGCGATGACGCCTACATTACAGGTGTCACCCTTGTCGCCGGAGCGCGTGTGGGCGAGTTGGGAAAGCGGAATTCTCATGGCCGGGCCTCTGGCGTTATTCTCGCACGGCCCTGCTACGGCAGCACGACGAGAGGCGCGCGGAGGAATTCGAACTTCTTCGCGTTCTCATCGATCACGCTGACCTGGCAGGTGTAGCGTCCCGGCTTGAGTGTGGCGAGCGGCACCTGGAATTGCACGGGCATCGTGCCAGCGCGCGAAGTCGATAGCGAACTGAGTTGGACTGGCGCGGATTCGAAGGCCTTCTTGCCCTGGCGATAGAACGTGACTTCGGCCATGACGTTCGCTTTTTTCGTGCCGGACTGCTGCGCCGGGTCGTAGACCTCGAAGTACACGTAGAGGTTTTGCTTGGTCGAAAGCGCGCGCGTGATGCTGGGGATCAGCTTCTGTCCCTCGTAGACCAGCGGGTGATTGATGAGGAGCTTCTGATTGGCGCCCGCGCCGATGGCTTCGGCCACCGGCTGCCGCTGTCCGCCCCATACGACGGAACTTACGCGGAGTCCTTTTTGATCGGCATTCACGTTGGGGACGACGAAATCGGTTTCGAAGGTCCCCATCTTACCGCTCTGATTCTCTCGCACCAGGAACTTCAAACGATACTTGCCGGGCGAAAGAGTGAAGCCGGTGTCGTACTGAATGTTCTTGCTCGCCAGTTGCGCCGCGCCATCGCCCATCTTCACTTTAATGGTGTCGCGCACGTTGCCTTTGATCTGGCCCTTGGCATCGGTCACCTGGCCGACGAAATCGAACTCGGTGGTGTCCCCCGCCCCGCGGCGCGAGAGCGCAATTTCGCTGCCCGAGATCTTGACGGCGACAGGCACGAAGTAATGATCGCCGACGAGACGGAAGTAGTTGATCTCGAGAGCGAGCGGCAGGTCGGTCACCGGATCGCCGAGGATCAGAGCCTCCTGAAGTTGTCGCTCTTTGTCGGAGGATGTCGCCTTGGCGAATTCCTTGCCGCCGAAATATCCGTTGCGATAATCCAACTGCGCGGCGTACTGTTTGGACACGTTGACCTGCACGCGGCGGAATTTGCCATCGGCAACGGGATTGCTGTCGTAATAGCCGATGACGTAGTAACTGCCGAGATCCTCGTGCGCCTGCCTGATGCCGAGCGTCAGGTCGTTTGTGTCAAGCAGGGCTTTGCCGCCCGTGTCCTCGGCGAGAGTGAACAGCGTCTCCTGCGCGTCGTTGAATTTGGTTTTCTGGGCGGTGATGGCTTGGCCGGTGAAGACCGACGCACCGCGCGGAGCGGCTTTGCTGGCATCGCCGCCGGGAGCAAGCGCGACTAGTCCGCGCGCATCGACGGGGTAGAACGAAACGTTGGCGCGAATCGCCGCGTTGACCGTGGATTCGATCTGTGAGTGATTCTCCACGCCGGTCTTCGGCACGCCGGCGGAGAAGTAGACGAGCGCTTTTTTCTCGGGCAGCGGAGCGAGCATACGCACGGCCGATTCGAGGCCGGCGAGTTTACGATCGGTGTTGAAGATGTTGAACTCGGTCTCGTCGGCGATAAAGGCTGCGCCGCTATACTCGCCGCTGTTGGCGTCGCCGGTGTCGGCCTCGATCGCCAGCTCGCTGGATTCGCCGATGTGGAAGCTCTTGATTACCTGCGTCAGGCGGTCGCGGTCGGCGGTGAAATCCTGCGCGACCTGTACGGTAGCGCCGAGCGTCATGATGGAGACCATGTCGGACGCGGTCATTTGCTCCTGGAGGAACTTGAGCGCGGCCTGCTGCGCGAGAATCTGTTCCTGCGGCTGCATGGAGGAGAAATCGAAAAACAGCACGAGCAGGCGCTTGTCCTTGTACTGCACCTTGCCGGCGGTTTGCACGTTGATGGCGTTGGCGCGAGTGGGAGTGGCGGGCGC
>JAOAPT010000079.1 GCA_025463045.1 Candidatus Solibacter sp. | reverse complement strand
CGTCTTCTTCGCGTCTTCCGACGCGGGCTGGGTCACCGGCCAGACCGTGATGCTCGCCGGCGGACAACGCCAGTAATCCCCAGGCTTCATCCGCAGCGGAGTCAGATCGCTCCGCTGCGGGAGCGCTCGGGCCCAAGCGCATCCTTCGATTCCCATAATGATCCCGAAAAAATAGCCTACGGATAGATGTTTTCCTGCATCGGCCCGATGTAAAATAGCAAACAATTCTGGTAGCGCCTGTGCATCATGTAGGACATTTCAGTAAAGGGAATCGCAAGAAAATCATGGCAACTAATCGAATATTCCGCGGCGCTTTGCTTTCAGCCGCTTTGATAACCGCGCTGTTCTGCGCGAACACCGCACGCGGCGCAACTATCACGATTACCGTGGATGAAAACGGCAACGGCAGCCTCGTCAACAGCGTGGCCGGCACGTACATTCTCACATCTTCGAGTCAAACCGACACCGGACCCGGAGGAAAAACCGGGGTTCTCGCCTACAACATGCTGAATCCGCCGGGCTTGGTTCTTGGCGACGTCGTCATTACCGAAGGCGGCATCGCCACGGACGTGCTGCGATTCTCCAGCTTCGGCGGCGGCACGCTGTTCTTCTACTCGGACCTGGATGGCGGCATCGATTCGCTTGCCGATATCGGGATGCCGGACGCCTTCAACACGAACGTAGTAAGGCTCGAAGAAGTTGCCATCCCTCAGGGCTTCGGTCTCCTGTATACGCCCACCGCCGACCAGCCCGGCTTCGTTGCCGGCGCGGCATTCCCGGTCGACTACGTTTTCGTCAGCGGCACCGTGCCCGAACCAGCGTCTGCGTTCCTGGTCTTTCCGGCCGCGGCCCTCGTGCTCTGGTACCGCCGGTCGCGCCCCGGTCTCGCGCCGGTGCGGCAGTCCTGATCCGCCGGTAACCCGTCAGCGCACCAGCGGAATATAAGCCTTCACGCGAGACTTATATTCCGCGAATGCGGCGCCGAACCGCGACGCCAGCAGCCCGTCCTCCGCCCCCACGCGAATCTCCGTCCCGGCGATGAACAGTGCGAGCGAGAGCACCGCCCACGTCCACGGCGTCAGCAGGAACAGCGTGCTCGCCAGTATCGCCAGCAGCGACGCGTAGATCGGATGCCGCACAATCGCGTACGGCCCCGTCGTCACCAGTTCGTGGTCCTCGTAGAGCCCCGCATTCACGCGGAACTGCCGCCCCAGGTGCCGCACCGCCGTCCACGCCAGCACCGCCGCGATCGCTCCGCAGACCACCGTTCCCGCCAGCCTCCACCACGACACCGGTTCGCCGCCCTGCGACCGGCAGGCGAACGCGACGAAGATTCCCAGACACTCCAGCACCAGCCCTGCCCGCGTCGGACCCGCCAGCGTGATTGAAGGACGCTTCTGCACATGCGGCGCGAGAAAGATGAAAGGATACGCCCACGCGAGCCACGCCGACATCAACACCGCCCATCCCGCAATCGCCGGCTCGCTCACGGCGTCACCACGACCTTGCCGAACTGCTCTTTGTTCTCCAGGTACCGGTGCGCCTCCGCAATCTCCGCCATCGGATACACGCGGTCGATCACCGGCCGCAATTGCCCGCGGAAGACAAACTTCAGCACCTGGTGCAGTTCCCCCAGGCTCCCCATGAATGACCCCAGCAAACTCCACTGCTTGCTGAACAGGAACCGCAGATCCACTCGCGCGTCGTAACCCGTGGTCGCACCGCAGGTGATCAGCCGCCCGCCCGGCGCCAGCGATTCCACACTCTTCTGCCACGTCGCCACGCCCACGTGCTCGACGACCACATCCACGCCGCGCTTGCCGGTGATCCGCTTCACCTCGGCCGAAATATCCTGCTGGTAGTGATCGATCGTGTGGTCCGCCCCCAGTTCGCGCGCCTTCGCCATCTTCACCTCGCCGCCCGCCGTCGCGATCACCCGGCAGTGGAACAGCTTCGCGATCTGGATCGCCGCCATCCCCACGCCGCTCGACGCCGCCAGCACCAGCACGTCCTCGCCCGCCTGCAACTTCGCGCGCCCCATCAGCATATGCCACGCCGTCAAAAACACCAGCGGCGCCGCGGCGGCCTCGGGGAACCCGAGCTCGTCCGGAATCTGGATCACGCTGTATTCCTGCACCGCCAGCAGTTCCGTGTTGCCGCCATCCACGCCGTAACCCAGATTCGTGAACTTGCGGCAAAAGTTGTCGCGCCCCGAAAGACACTGCTCGCATTGCCGGCAGCTCACTCCCGGCGCCAGCAGCACGCGCCACCCCGCCTTCACGCGCTCGCACAATTCCCCCACCGCCACCACTTCGCCCGCGATATCGCTGCCCAACACATGCGGCATCGCGAACTTCATCCCCGGAATCCCCGCGCGCACAAACAGGTCGAGATGATTCAGCGCGCACGCCCGCACCCGCACCAGCACCTGGTTCGCCCGAATCACGGGCTCTTCAACTTCTTCGTAGACCAACACCTCCGGCCCGCCATGCCGGTGAATCCGCGCGCTTTTCATGAAAAAAGCCTATCACGAGCGCCGCTCCCACCTCCATTTATCATTCGACCCTGCCCCCGCCAGCCCGCACCGGTTCGCAGCCCACGTAGCTCAGTTGCCTCCTATTTGTTTTATCGGTGTTCATCGGCCTTCATCGCCCTTCATCGGCGGCCAATTCTTTTTTCACAGTTCTCCCTTCCCCTGACCTCCCCAAACATTTCCTCCCCATTCTGTTTCCTCCCAATTCAGTGTATTCTGAGTATTCAAGGGAGAGACCCATCGTAAAATTCTGCGTGCTGGCCAGCGGGAGCTCCGGAAACACCGCCCTCCTCGCCACCGAAAATACGCGAATCCTGGTCGACGCCGGCCTCAGCATGCGCGAGCTCCGCAAACGCCTCGCCGCCATCGGCGAATCCCTCGAGTCCATCGACGCCATCATCATCACCCACGAGCATTCCGATCACGTCTCCGGACTCCCCGTCCTCGCCCGCGCCAAAGCCCTCCGCGCCGTCATCTACATGACGCGCCTCACCGCCCCGGCGATCGATTGGGGCGAGACCACACCCGCCCGCCTCGAAGCCTTCCAGGCCGGCGCCGCCTTCCGCATTGGCGATATCGAAGTCCAGAGTTTCGGCATCCCCCACGACGCCTGCGATCCCGTCGGCTACTGCTTCGAAGCCGAAGGCGTCCGCGTCGGCATCGCCACCGACCTCGGCTACATCCCCGAGTCCATCAAGTTCCACCTCCGCCGCACCAACGTCCTCCTGCTCGAAGCCAATCACGATCTCGACATGCTCAAGGTCGGCCCCTACCCGTGGAGCGTCAAACAGCGAGTGATGAGCCGCGTCGGCCACCTGTCGAACCTCCACATGTCGGATTACCTCACCGGCGATCTCGATTCCTGCACCGCCAACCTGATCCTCGGCCATCTCAGCGAACAGAACAATCACCCCGCGATCGTGCAGATGGTCGCCACCGAGGCTCTCGAGCGCCGAGGCCTCGCCACACGCCTCTCGATCGCCACGCAGCAGTCCCCGAGCGAAGTTTTTCAATACTGACACCAACATGATTCCTCGATATACGCGCCCTGAAATGGGGCGGATCTGGAGCGACCAGAACAAATTTCAACAGTGGCTGGAAGTCGAACTGGCCGCCTCCGAAGCTCTTGCCGAACTTGGCGTCGTTCCCGCCGATGCCGCCCGACTCCTCCGTGAACACGCCGGCTTCGACGTCGGCCGCATCCACGAAATCGAAAAGGAAGTGAAGCACGACGTCATCGCCTTCACCACCTCCGTCGCCGAAACCATGCAGGCCCGCGGCCACGCCGAAGCCTCCCGCTGGTTCCACTACGGCCTCACTTCGAACGACGTCGTCGATACCGCGCAGGCCCTCTGCCTCCAGCAGGCGGGCAAGATCCTGCTCGCCGGCGTCGCCGACCTCCGCGAGGTGCTCAAGCGCCGCGCGCTCGAATTCCAGCACACCGTGCAGATCGGCCGCACCCATGGCGTCCATGCCGAGCCCATCACGTTCGGCCTCAAACTCGCCATCTGGCATGAGGAGGCCGGCCGCAACCTCACGCGCCTCACCGCCGCCATCGAGGACGTGCGCGTCGGCAAGACCTCCGGCGCCGTCGGGACCTTCGGACACATCGATCCCGAAACCGAAGAGTTGATCTGCGCGCGCCTCAGCCTTAAGCCCGCGCCCGTCGCTTCGCAGGTCATCCAGCGCGATCGCCACGCGAACTTCGTCGCCGCCCTCGCGCTGACCACCGCGCTCTGCGAAAAGATCGCGCTCGAAGTCCGCCACCTCCAGCGCACCGAGGTCCGCGAGGCCGAGGAGTATTTCGCCAAGGGCCAGAAGGGCAGTTCCGCCATGCCCCACAAGCGAAATCCGGTGACTTGCGAACAGATCGCTGGCCTCGCCCGCGTCGTCCGCGGCAACATTATCCCCGCCTTCGAAGACATCGCCCTCTGGCACGAGCGCGACATCTCGCACTCCTCCGTCGAGCGCGTCATCCTCCCCGACAGCACGATCCTCACCGACTACCTGCTCGACAAAACCACACGCCTCGTCGACCAGC
>JAOAPT010000050.1 GCA_025463045.1 Candidatus Solibacter sp. | reverse complement strand
GGCAAGCAAGAGGGCGGTGGTCACGTGACCACCGCTCCGTAACCGTCGCGGCTCTGATAGGAGTTTCGGGGCCGCAACAAGGGATGAAAATCCACGATCGCTTTTAGGCGCGTCAATTTCAACGGAGTTCTTCATGGCCCCGTTCGGGGGCACAACAAGGGATGAAAATGCACGATCGCTCTTAGGCGCGTCATTTTCAGGGGAGTTCGCCATGGGCCCGTTCGGGGCCGCAACAAGGGATGAAAATGCATGATCGCTTGGCGCTATTAAAACACCGGGATCGTCACGGTCTGCTTCACGTCGCCGATCGTGAAGGTGAGTTGCATGCTCGCCGTTCCGGTTCGGATGTCCACAGCGTACGTCCCCGGGATCGTGCCGGTCCGGTAGAAGTTGCGCACGCTGCCCGAGTCGGCGACTACGGTAGGGCGCAGTGAACCCGTGTACGGCAGGCCCGCGGCATCGACCACGCGCAGCACGACGGCCTGCGTGGAACTCGAACGCACTCCATCGAAAAAATCCTGATAGAGCACGGAGATTCCCGCGGGTGCGTCGCCGGACACGGCGAACCAATACGGAATCCGCGCCACGGTCGGGTTGGCCGTGCCGGAGACGAGCAGATAGCCTGCGTACTCGCCGGGCGCGAGATTCGCCGCGTCGACGGTGAGTGCGATCTGCTGCGAAGCGCCGGCATCGAGCACCGCGGTATCGGTGGCCAGTGACGGCACGGGCGCGTTGCCGGCGGCGACGGCCTGCAAGGTGAACGTGTCGAGCGCGGTGCTGACGTTCGAGAGCGAGAGTTGCTGAGTGCTGTGCACGGTCCCCGACGATGTACCGAAGTTCAAGGACGTGGGGTACGCCGCGATGGTCCCGGTGACGGCCGCCAGCAGATTCAGTACACCCGCTCCGGCTTGAGACACGGTCGCCGCGACACCATCGGAGACCGTCGCGGGCATCGCGCCGTTCACCAGCAGGGAACGGTACTGCTGCCCCGTCAGCCCGGGACGCGCCCCCTTCAATACGGCGGCGGCGCCGGCGGCAAGCGGCGCGGAGAAACTCGTGCCCGCGGTATCGATGAAGCCCGACGCGCTGTACGATTCGCCGCCGCTGTTCTTGCTCTGCGCGCCGGTGACGATCTCTTCTCCGACGGCGGCGAGGTCAGGCTTGAGCGCGCTGCCCAGGCTCGGGCCACGGCTCGAAAAACTGGTGACATCGGTGCGCGCGGGGAAGGCCGCGGCACCCGAGAAATCGAGCGTGACCTGTGCGGAGTCGCGCGCCTTCAGATCCACACCGTCCGCCAGATTGACGAAGAGCGCCGGGAGCGTCGCCGCGCCCACGGTCACGCTTCCCGAGGAGAACGGGCTGTTGCCGGGATTATCGTAGACGACGATGGCGAGTGCGCCGCCCGCCGCCACGTTGTTCAGCTTGCTTTCGAATGTGCAACTGCCGCGCAAGACGAGCACGATTTTTCCAGCAGTCGAGCCGGCGGGTAGCGGCGAACAGGCGAGCGCGCTGGAATCCACCTGCGCCGCATCGAACAGCGTGCCGCCGAGCGGTTGGCCGGGATTCGGCCCATCACCCGCGTACGCGTGATACGGCGCGACGCCATCGATCGTGATCGCGTAGCCGAGCGAGCGATCGTTGTGAATCGCGCCGAGCGTGATCGCATCCGGGGCGCTGGCATAATCGGAAATTGTGCCCACGGCAGGTCCCTGATTGCCGGCCGCCACGGCGACAATCACTCCCGCCTGCGTCGCACGCTCGATCGCCGCTATTCCCACCTCGTTGGTGGAGATATCGGAGTACGACGTCACGTAGGCGCCGAGGCTGATATTGATCACGTCCATGCCATCGGCAACAGCGTCGTCGATCGCCTTGGCGATCACGTCGGACGTGCCGCCGTTGGTGTCGAGAACCTTGTAGTTGCCGATGTAGGCCTTGGGCGCGACGCCGATGACGGGGCCGTACGGCGTGCTGGCCGCGCCGCCGGCGGCTGCGAGCGCGGTGCCGGTGCCGTGTCCATCGACATCGTCCGCGCTCGGCTCGCCGCCATCGGGGAGAAACCTGGTGTAGTTCTTGGCGACGATGATCTTCGCGTTGGTGAACTGCGTGTCGCTCGCCGCCAGCACTTTGGGGAATCCATCGAGCGGCGGCAGCGGGTCGCTGAACGCGGGATTGTTGACGTCCACGCCGCTATCGATCATTGCAATCTTGATGCCGGCGCCCGCGCCGTTTTGTCCGAGCGGCAGCAGGTTCCACGCGTCGGGCACTTTGTGGAGAGGCAGCGCGTGACTGAGCAGCGGACGCACACGCCGCACGGCGTGCAACCGGACGGCGCCCGGAATCTGCAGCAGGTCCGCGGCCTGCGCGTCGGGGATGTTCACGATCAACCCATTGAACACCGTGTCCAGACTCTCGATTACTGTCCCGCCCCTGGCGGCAACCGCCGCGTGCGCCGTCGCTTGCCGCTGACGGACTGCCGTGCGCTGCGCGGCGAAGGCGGCGGGGCGTGCTGCCGGGCGCACGGCTGTCGCGGCGGGATCGCCCGAGAGTTCCAAAACATATCGATTGGGAATGACCTGTGCGAAGGCCGTGATCGCGGAGAGTGTGAGCAGGAGCAGGGTTTTCATCAATGGATGTCACCAAGCGGCAACCTGCCGCCGCCAGAATTTACGCAACGTGACAGACTGCCGCCGCCATTCCCGGTAACTTGTTGATAGCTGATCGTGTCCGGCATGTTGCGCGGGGTACCACCGCAATTCGAATACCGCGCCTGCCCGAGCGACTCGCGTCTTCGCGAGCGACTCGCGTCTTGGCGAGCGATATACTGTGGAAACGAGAGGGAAGGTTTTGAAAGCTGTCATCTATTTCGTGCCCGTTTTGCTGGCCGCCCAGACAGCGACTCAGACCGCACCCCAGCTTGCACCCCAGACCGCACCCACAGCCGAGGGTGTCGCCTACTTCGAAACTCATATCCGGCCGCTGCTCGCGGCCAACTGCTACGGGTGCCACAGCACCAGACTACCGAAACCGATGGGCGCTCTGCTGCTCGATTCGCGCGCCGGCATGCTGCGCGGCGGCAAGTCGGGCGTGCCGGCGATCGTGCCCGGCAAGCCCGAGGAGAGTCTGCTGCTCGGCGCAGTGCTCGGGTCCAACAAAGATCTCCGCATGCCGCCCGGTAAGACGCTCGCACAGAGCGACATCGAGCATCTCGCTGCGTGGATCAAGATGGGCGCGCCCGATCCGCGCAGTGAAGCGGCGCCGCCGCCCGCGCCTTCCACCGCTTACGATTGGGACAAGGCAAAGCAGCACTGGGCGTTTCGTCCGGTGCAGGATCCGAAGCCGCCGGCGGTCGCGTCGCCCGAATGGAACCGCTCGCCGATCGACGGCTTCATCAAAGCCAAGCTCGACGAGAAGGGCCTCGTTCCCCAGCCGCGCGCCTCCAAAGTGGCGCTGCTCCGCCGCGCGACGTACGACCTCACCGGACTTCCGCCGACTCCTGAAGAACTCGACGCGTTCGTGAAAGACGTGTCGCCGAAGGCCTTCGAGAAAGTGGTCGACCGTCTGCTCGCGTCGCAGCAGTATGGCGAAAAATGGGGGCGGCACTGGCTGGATGTGGTGCGCTACGCGGACACCTCGGGTGACAATTCCGATTTCCCCGTGCCCTCGATGTTCCGCTATCGCAACTGGGTGATCGCGGCGTTCAATAAGGACGAACCGTACAATCAGTTTCTGCGCGACCAGATCGCGGGCGACATTCTGGCGGCGAAGGACAACCTCGTCGAGAAGAACAAAGAGGAGTGGCAGGCGAAGATCGTCGCCACAGGATATCTGGCGAACTCGCGGCGCTTCGGCTCGCGCATCCAGGAATTTCACCTGACGATCGACGACACGATCGATAACCTTGGCAAGGGAGTTCTCGGGCTCACGGTGGGCTGCGCGCGCTGCCACGATCACAAGTTCGACCCGGTGCCGACTGCCGACTACTATGCGCTCTACGGCATCTTCAAGAGCACCGCGTATCCGCACGCCGGGACCGAGATTTACCCGCACACGTTCGGATTCACGGCGATGAATCCGGCGCAGGCGTCGGAGTTGAAGCGCTACGAGACGCAGCTTTCGGGACTCGATAATCGCATCGAGGATATGAAGGCGAACAGGATCAAGTTCGCGAGCGATGACGAGAAGCGCAAGGCGGAGGCGGAGAATCAGGATAATCTGCGGCGGCTCACGGCGCGTTACCCATACTTCGCGAAGGCCTATGCGGTGAGCGAGGGCAAGCCGGTCAGCGCGCGGATCATGGTGCGCGGCGAGCCGGCGACGCTCGGGCCGGAGGTGCCGCGCGGCTTCCCGACGATTCTCGGGGGCGCCAAAGTGCCGCCCGAGGAGACGGGCAGCGGACGGCTCGAACTGGCCGACTGGGTGGCCGATGCGAAGAATCCGTTGACTGCGCGCGTCATGGTGAATCGCATCTGGCACTGGCACTTCGGCCAGGGCATTGTGGCGACGCCCGACGATTTCGGTACGCGAGGGGAAGCGCCAAGTCATCCGGAACTGCTCGATTACCTGACCAGCCGCTTTATCGAAAGCGGGTGGAGCGTGAAGAAACTTCATCGCATGATCCTGCTCTCGCGCACGTACCAATCGGCCAGCGGGAACGATCCGAAGAACGCGGTGAAGGACGCGAAGAACGCCTATCTGTGGAAGTTCAACCGACGTCGTCTGGACGCCGAGGAGATCCGCGATTCGCTGCTCAGTCTCAGCGGCAATCTGGATCCGGCGTCCGGTGAGCAGGCGCCGTTCACGCCCGAGATGACGTGGCGGTACACGCAGCACCAGCCGTTCATCGCCGCCGAAAAGGATTTCGCCACCAACAAGCGCAGCGTCTACCTGATGCAGCAGCGCATCCGGCGCCAGCCGTTCCTCGACCTGTTCGATGGCGCGGATCCGAACGCCGTTACCGGCGTCCGCCCGTTCACGACGACGGCGCTGCAGGCGCTCTACACGATGAACGATCCATTCTTCCACGAGCAGGCGGACGGGCTCGCGGTGCGCGTCGGCCTGGCGTACGGGAACGATGCGGAGCGGCTCACCTACGCGTTCAGCCTGCTTTACGGGCGCACACCCACGCCCGAGGAACTTCGCGATGCACGCCAGTTCCTGACTTCGGCGCGTACGTCGCTCGGCGGCACGGCAGTTCCGGAGTACAAGAAAAATCGCGAGGCGCTGGCCTCATTGATGCGCGTGCTGCTCGGCAGCAACGAGTTCCTGACGCTGGATTGAGGTATTTATGTCCTGTGAACTGAATCGCCGCCAGATGGTGCGATCCCTGTTGCTGGGGTCGGGAATTTTTCCTGCCGTAATCAACCAGCTGATGGCCGCGGAGAGTTCTCCGCTCGCTCCGAAGGCGCCGCATTTCCCGGGCACCGCCAAGCGAGTGATCTTCATCTACCTGAGCGGCGGCGCTTCGCACGTGGATTCCTTCGACCCCAAGCCGAAGCTTGCCGAATACCAGCGCGAAGGCAAGACGGGCGAGAACAATCGCAAGATGATGGGTTCGCCCTGGGAATCCAAACCACGCGGCAAATCGGGGATCGAAGTCACCGACCTGTTCCCGAACATCGCCGAGTGTGTGGACGATCTGTGCATCGTGCGCAGCATGCGCGGCGACCATAACGATCACTTTCAGGCAACGCTGGGAATCCACACCGGCTCGGTGACATTCAAGCGCCCGAGTGTCGGATCGTGGGTCACGTACGGGCTCGGAACGGAGAATCAGAATCTACCGTGCTACGTGGTGCTCGCGCCCGAGATGCCGTACGCCGGAAGTCAGATCTGGTCCAGCGATTTCCTGCCCGGCGTGTATTCGGGCACGCGCATTACGAGCGGACCGGAACCGGTGCCGGACCTGAATCGCCGTGCGCCCTCGGCCGACATGCAGAAGCTCGAACTGAGCCTGCTCGATCGCTTCAACCGCAAGCACGAGAAGCAGCACCCGGGCGACCCGATGCTGGACGCGCGCATCAAGAGTTACGAGACGGCATTCGGCATGCAGATGACGATGCCGCAGGTGCTCGATCTCGCGAAGGAAAGCGACGCAACGCTCAAACTCTACGGAATGGAGCGCGGCACTACAACGGGCTTCGGCTGGCAATGCCTGGTGGCGCGCCGGATGATGGAGCAGGGAGTGCGCTTCGTGGAACTGATCGACGTCGGCTCGAGCAAGAACTGGGACGCGCACGGCGATATCCACACCCACGGACCGTTGGCGAAGAATATCGACCGTCCGATCGCCGGACTGCTCACGGACCTGAAATCGCGCGGCCTGCTGAAGGACACCCTGGTCGTGTTCACCACCGAGTTCGGCCGTTCTCCCGGACCGGAGGGGCAGATGGGACGCGGCCACTACAATCGCGCCTTTTCGTCGTGGCTCGCCGGTGGCGGAGTCAAAGGCGGCATCACCTACGGCAAGACCGACGATTTCGGCGCCAAGATCGTGGAGAACGAATGCCACGTGCACGATTTCCACGCGACGATTCTCCACTGCCTGGGCTTCGACCATACCAAGCTCACCTTCCGTCACGCAGGACGAGACTATCGCCTCACTGACGTCGCAGGCAACGTAGTGAAAGAGATCCTCGCGTAGCGCTACAGCGGAAAAAACGTCAGGCCAGGGTAAGATTGGCCTGCGCCCCGACATCCAAGCCGCTGAATTCACCGCGGGCCAGCTTCGGAAAAGCCGCCGCGGCGATCATCACGGCGTTATCCGTGGAGAGCCCGAAGGAAGGAAAATGGACGGGGTACGGCAGGCGGCTGGCGTACGCCGCGGTGCGCAATCCCGAATTGCACGCCACACCTCCGGAAACGATCAAGCTGCGCGCGTCGATCAGTTCCGCCGACGCCGCGGCGCGCGTCAATAGCTCGTGAATCACGGCGTGCTGAAACGAAGCCACCAGATCGAGCGTACGCTGCGGGGTGACCGACAACCACTGCTCAACGGTCGGCGCGGGATTGTCCCGCAGGAACGCCCGCCGCACGGCGGTTTCCGCTTCCAGATCGTGCGTCTCCACCCAGCGAAGCACCGCCGTCTTCAACCCGCTGAAGCTGAAATCGAGCGCGTTGCCTTTCATTTTGGCGAACGTGAAACGGACTGCCAGGGGATTGCCGTGGGGCGCCAGGCGGTCGATCACCGGACCGCCCGGATATCCGAAACCCAACAGCTTTCCAACTTTGTCGAAGGCCTCGCCCGCGGCGTCGTCGCGCGTCTTGCCGAGAAGGCGATACACGTAGTTTTCGCGGACTTCGAAGAGGTGCGTGTGGCCGCCGCTCGCCACTAGCGCCAGCGCCGGAAATTCGACCGGCGCGCCCGCACGGCGCGCTTCCAGAATCACGGCGTGGATGTGCCCTTCAATATGATTGACGCCGATCATCGGCACTCCGCTCGCCAAGCTGAGGCTCTTGGCGTACGTCAGTCCGACCAGCAGCGAACCGACCAGGCCCGGCCCCATCGTCACCGCGATCGCCGCGAGATCCGGCAGCCGCGTCGCGGAACGTTCCAGTGCTTCCCGAACCACCGGCACAATCGCGCGCAGATGCTCGCGCGACGCCAGTTCCGGCACGACTCCGCCGTACTTGCCGTGCATGCTCATCTGCGAGGCGACGACGCTCGAAAGCACACGCTCGCCATCCTCCACCACGGCGGCGGCGGTTTCGTCACACGACGACTCGATGCCCAGGATTTTCATTGCTTAGTAATACCTTAGCGCGGGTTCGTCGTTCTCCAAGACCAGCCGCTCCATCGGAACGTTGGCCGGACGGGTGCCGCGCCGCGCCGCATAGTTCAGCATTCCCGAAGTCTTCCACACGCAGCGCTGGGCCGCGCTCTGTGCTTCGAGCAGCAGTGCACGGGCGGGGTGACCCGGTTCCAGGGCGTGCAGCCCGCAGGCAACGGAGTTGACGATGACGGTCAACTCGTCGTTGAGATCGTGTGCGGCGGCTGCGGCGACAGCGCAGGCCCGGTCGGCTTTCGTGAGGCGTTCCACAAACGAATGGTATCGGCCGCGCAAGGGGCTGAAGGTTCGTACGGAGGTTAAGTGGCGCAGTTTCAATGCGAAATATTTATCAAGTTGAGGTGACTGGCTTCCGCTGCACGGCACGATGTTAGGCTGAAGATTCATGAAGTCCCAGGCGCAAAATTCGAAGCCAGTTGTCACACCGCGGTCCACCCGGCAGCGCCATCTGTGGACTGCGCTGGCACTTTGCCTGCTGACCTTGGCCGCCTACTCGAACTCGTTCACCGCCGGCTTCGCGATGGACAATCGCGGACTGATTCTGGAGAGTACCCGGATTCGCGAGGCTACGTCGGAGAATCTTTCGCTGATCTTCGAACACACCTATTGGTGGCCGTATGGCGAGAGCGGACTGTACCGGCCGCTCACCACCTTGACGTACCTCTTGAACTATTCCACGCTGGGCGGCGGCAACTCGCCGGCGGGCTACCACTGGGTCAATTTTCTGCTCCACGCCGGGAACGTGCTGCTGGTCTACGCACTCGGATTGCGATTCGCGGGCGGCGGGTGGCGTCCGGCGTGGATCGCGGGATTGTGGGCCGTCCATCCGCTGCTCACCGAATCGGTGACCAATATCGTGGGGCGCGCCGATCTGCTGGCCGGAGCGGCGGTGCTCGGCGGCTTCCTGATTTATCTGAAGAGCACCGAATCGGAGGGCGCACGCCGCTGGATGTGGCTCGTGCTGCTCTCAGTGGTGACGGCCGCCGGCGTCTTCGCCAAGGAATCGGCCGTCACCTTGCTCGGCGTGGTGGCGCTTTACGAGGCGGTCTGGTGGAAGGAGCGCCGGCAAGGGCGCGGGTTGCTCTTCGGCGCGATCGCGATGCTGATCCCGATCCAGCTCATGCTGTATCAGCGCGCCGCCGTGCTGTTCTCCTCGCAGCCGACGAATTTCCCGTTCTACGATAACCCGATAACGGGTGCGGACTGGCTGACCGGCAGACTGACCGCGATCACCGTGATCGGCAAGTACCTCGGTCTGCTGATCTGGCCGGGGGCGCTTGCGAGCGACTACTCGTGGGCGCAGATTCCGCTGGGCGCAGGCTTGGCGTTGGCCTGGTGTCTGGTCCTGGTACTCGCGGTCGTGTGGCTGCGACGGCATCGGATGGCGATCTTTCTTGCGGGCACGGCGTTCCTGGTCTTTCTGCCGACGTCGAACCTGCTCTTCCCGATCGGCACGATCATGGCCGAGCGCTTCCTGTATCTGCCGTCGATCGCGTTCGCAGCGGCGCTGGTGTGCGGCGTCTTCGCAGCGCGCATCCGGGCGCCGTGGTTCGTGCCCGCCGTTCTCGGTCTGCTGATGGCGGCCTGGGCGGCGCGAACGTGGGTTCGCAATCAGGACTGGCAGAACGATCTGACCCTCTCGACGGCGGCGGTCGCCGTTTCGCCTGGGAGTTACAAGAGTCACCTGATGCTCGCCAATGCCCTGTTCGACAGCGACCCCGCGCACGCGAATATCGACCGCGTCTTGAGCGAAGGCGAGAAGAGCCTGGCGATCCTGGCGCCGCTGCCGCCCGAGCGCAATAACGCTGGCGCGCTCCGTCGGGCCGCGATGTGGTATCTCGCTAAAGGCGATGTTGCCGCCTGTCGCCGCGCGATTGAGCTACTCGAGCGCTGCCGCACGATGGTGCTCGCGCAGTTGGCAGACGCGCGCAAACAGGCCGGTTTCGACGCGAAGACGAACCCGCTCGCCGCGGCGCCGGCCGAAATCGATCGCTTGATCTCGGTCGCGTACCTGAAAGTCGGCGACACCGGCCGGGCGCTTAATACTTCGGCTGGATCGATCGAACTCGACCCAGGGAATCCCGAGGTGTACCGGCAGTATGCGGAATCCTTGATTGCCGCGGGCCAGGTCCAGCGGGCGATCACGGTGCTGATGGAAGGCGTCCTGCTGACGATGGATGCGGGCCTGCGCGAGAACGTGGTGCAGGCGTACCAGAACGGCGGCGATCACGGCGGCTGCGCGCTGATGCCGGGGCAGAACGGCACGATGGCGCTCAATCCGGGCTGCGAGGCGGTCCACACGCAGCTTTGCTCGGCGACGTTGGCGGCAATTCAACTGAGGATGAAATCGGGCCGGCGCGATCAGGCCGAGCAGTTGAAGGCTTCGGGCGTCAATAATTTCTCCTGCCCGGCGGGTCCGCTGGATGCGGCGGTTGCCGAGCGGTAGTTGAGCACCAATCGGGGCTGCTGCGGCCCACCAAACACGATGAAGAACCGAGCCGCAACCGGTTACGGAGCGGTGGTCACGCGACCACCGCTCCGTAACCGTCGCGGCTCGGATTGGGGGTTTGGCGGGCCAGGGATTCTCTAACGATCGCTCCTCGGATCCTCACCAGCCGCGACCCACACTTTCGAGGCCGCGGCACGTTCCAGCACGACCGTGCGCCCCGCCGCGCGCAGTTCGAGATCGGCCTCCGTCCCCACGACTTCCAGTTCCACTCCCGGACGAATCCCCAGCCCATCCAAATACTCCAGCAGCTTGCGATCGCGTTCGAACACGCTGACCACCGCGACGCACTCCCCGGCGACGCCCTCGTCGAGCGGCTTCAATCCCCGCCCGCGCCGATCGCTCGGCGAATCCATCCCGACCCGATTGCCGTGCGGACACTCGGTCTCCACGCCCAGCCGTTCGATCAGTTTGCATTCGAAATCCGCCGACACAGCGTGTTCTAACTGCTCCGCCTCATCGTGCACCTTGTACCACTCCAGCCCGAAGATCTCGGCCAGCATGCGCTCGATCAGGTGGTGCCGGTTCAGCAGGCGATTCGCAATCTCCCGCCCCGACGGCGTCAACGTAAGCTGCCCCTCGCCGGCCACGCGAATCAACGCATCGCGGCGCAGTCGCTTGATCGCCATCGTGACCGCCGGAGCGGAGACGTGCAGCCAGCGCGCCAGCGTCACGGCCTTGACCGTCTCGCCCTCGCTCTCGGCCTCGGCGATGGCCTTCAGGTAGTTTTCCTTGGATATGGTGATGCGCGGGGGCAAGGGAAGAGACCTAGAGTTCCTCGAAGCTCTTGCCGTCGAACCAGAAGATGCGTTCGTCGATTGGCACGACCTCGCCGGCGCCGTTTGCGCCTTCGAGAACGATGCGGTACGCTCCGGGCTTGAGGCTTTCCAGCCTCGTGCGCGCCACCAGGTGTCCTCCGGACTGGACCGACATCTTCGGCGCCGGCAGCGCGGTCTGCCCGAGCGCGCGCTCGCCCTGAAACTTGCCATCCGTCCGCGAGTATCCCGTCAGTTCGCTCCACTTCACGACGACCTTCTGGTACGCCTTGTCGATGCGGAAGCGGACATCGTATTGTCCCTGAGCGGCCGCGGAGCGCTTCATGATTTCCGGATCGAGGCGCAGGCGGTTTTCGATCAGCTTCGGATCCATCTGCGGGATAAAGACGGCGCGCGTATCGGTGACGGCCGCGGTGTCGACTCTGCCTTGCGCAAGATTGCGGATCTCTTCATCGATCTCGGCATCCTCCGAGTAGGCCGCGTAAATGCCGGGCTTGAGCACGGCCTGTTGGATGCGCGTCAGGAGCGCCTTGGCTGCCGGCGCCGTCTGCGCCATGACCGTGATGTGGTGAATGCCGTGCAAACCCGCGGGTGCGAGCATGACGGACGCCAGCGGACCGCCGGAGACGATCAGGCCTGCGTGCTGCCACGTGGGCAGCGCCTTCATCGACGCGTCGGTCTTGAGCACACGGATCACATCCCGCGTGGCGCCATAGACGTCGCCTTCCGCGGAATGGAGCGCGGGTTCTTCCTTGAATTCCAGCGGCACGGGCGCGTCGAGCCGCCCCGCGAGATTGAGCATCCAGCCCTTCACCAGGCGCGCAGTGGTCCCATCGGTAGGGCGTTGGATCGTGACCGGAATTCCGGCAGCGTCGGACGCGCCGAAGGAAACCCACATGTCATGCCAGAGGTCGAAATGCTGTTTCGGTGCGATTTGCGGAAACGCGACCGCGGCTTTGCGGCCCACTTCTTCATCCAGATATTGGTCAACGCGCGCCAGCGCCGCTTCATAGGTGAGCGGAGTCCGGAAATGCGTGCTCAGCAGAACTTCAGGCGCGGGCGGGCTGACCGGCAAGTGCTGTGCCTGCCCGGTGCACAGACATCCGGTTGCCGCCACAATCAGCGGCATGGCGCGAAACAATGTCGGCATGAACTTCACATTTTACTTCTTCGCGACAAGGATTCGTGAGGGATAGAACGTTTGCCGCACCATCTCGTCCCGCAGAATCTCAAATCGCACCGACTCGATCAACTGCGGAACGCGCTGCTCCACCTGACGTCCCCAAAACGCCGGCGCCACTTTGCCGAGGACTTTGTAGACCGCGTTAAACGAGGCCGTGTTCTGGCCGATCAGAACCAGCGTCAGGTGGCCGCGGTCGCGCAGCACGCGCCGGAACTCGCGCAGCGTGCTGACGATGTCCTCCGCCGACAGCAGCTCCAGCAGATAGCAGCAGAAGACCGCATCGAAGCTCTCGGAGCGGAACGGCATGTGGCGCGCATCCACTGCCTGGCAGTGACTGCGTGCGTCAGGGAACTTGTGGCGCGCGGTGCGCTGCGTGCGTGCCGCCATGTTCGGCGACAGGTCGACGCCAAAGGTGGTGCCGCCGCGATTCGCCCGAATCAGGCGGCGGAACATTTCGCCGCTTCCCGTGGCAACTTCCAGCACCTTCATGCCGTCACGAATGCCGCTCGCGTCCAGGGCGCAACGGTGCGCGCGCGAATGAAAAAACATCGTGGAAACGGGGTAAACGGCCGCCAGCCTGTCATAGACACGCCGCGTGCGTCCGGCCAAAGTGGCGGGCAGGCCGTTATTGACCGGCCAGGCGTTCACGGATTCTTCCAATCTGTTCAAACCATCTCTCCTTAGCACCGCAACCGCCGTTGTATTTAGACTGCTATTGCCGTCTGCAATTCCGGGACCTCAATTTGAATCCGCACACCTTTGCCCGGCTGACTTTCAATCCACATACGATATTCGTTGCCGAACAGCACCCGCAGCCGCTCGTGCACGTTGTTTACGCCGATTCCCCGGTCCAGCAGTGTTGCCAGCTTTTCATCCGGGATTCCCACCCCATCGTCTTCCACCATGAGGTGAAGCCGGTTCTCCGTGCGATACGTCCGAATTCGGATTGTACCGCCCTCCACCTTGCTACTTAGGCCGTGCTTGATCGAGTTCTCCACCAGCGGCTGTAACAGCATGCTGGGCACTAGCATATCCAGGGTATCTTCACTCACATCGCGCTCGAAGCGGAGCTTGTCGCCGAAGCGCACCACCTCGATCGCCAGGTAGTCTTCGATGAAGCTCAACTCGTCGCGCAGCGCGCTGAAGTTTTCGTGCTTGCGCAGCAGGCGGCGCAGTACTTTGCTGAGGCGCACCACCATGACTCGCGCCTGGTTCGGATCGGTGCGAATCAATGACGAGACGGAGTTCAATGTGTTGAACAGAAAATGCGGATTGATCTGGCTGGTCAACGCCGCGAGGCGCGCCTCGGCGAGCAGGCGCTCCTGATCCTCGAGTTTCTTTTCGTTGCGCGTGTTGTTCCAGATCTTCAGCGGGATGGCGACGGCGAACAGCGTCGCACCGTAAATCGCGGCCAGCGTCCACGGCTGCGGATGAGTGCCCTCCGGCGTCATCGAGAAGATGCGGCTCGAAAAAAATCCGCCGAGCCGCTGGCGTAAGAATTCGGCCGCCAGAATTCCCGCGGAAAATTCCAGTTGAAAGGACGTGCGCCGGTGATTGCGGCTTTCCTTGAAAAAGCGATAAACGTTGAGATCGAAGAACGGAGTGAAGCGCCAGATCTCCTCCGTGCTGGGCGCCAGATCGCGCAGCACACCGCCCAATACGCCGACCGCCGCCAGCAGCGGCATGGTCAGCAGTTCGGCGCCCGATGGATTCAGCATCGCGGGAACCGAAATCAGCACGCCGGACATCAGCCCCGTCACGTAGCCGCCCAGGATGCCCGCGATCAAACTGCCCTCGAGTCCCAGATCGGCCGCCGGATAATTGCTCTTGCTGAACACGCGCAGCGCGACCATCGCGCCGAACGCGCTCGCCAGCCACAGCGAGAGCGCGACGCGTTGATTGAGCGTGCGCGTCTCCTGCATCAGCAGAGCTTTGAAGCTGCTTGACCGTGCCAGCACGCTCGCGACGGAGGCCATCGCACCGAGTTTGACCAGCAGCGGAAAGTAGCTATCGAGCATTCGGTCTCGGAAGCCATTATAATAAAAGCATTAAGGTTCCCCATAACCCAGCAATGAATAACCCTACTTCCGCCGGTCTGAATAAAGTGGCCGAAGCGGAGTTTCCCACCCAGTTCGGACTATTTCGGATTTTCGGTTTCGAGAGCAAGATTGGTTCGCGCACCGAGGAAGCAGTCGTGCTGAAGATGGGCGAATTCACCGAGGGCGAAGCGCCGCTGGTTCGCATTCACTCGCAATGCCTCACAGGCGACGTCTTTCACAGCCTGCGCTGCGATTGCCGCGCGCAGTTGGAAATTGCGCTCGAGAGCATCGCACGCGAAGGCACCGGCCTGTTGATTTACGAGCACCAGGAAGGCCGCGGGATCGGCCTGCTGAATAAGCTCCGCGCGTACGAACTCCAGGATCACGGCGCCGACACCATCGAGGCCAACGAGCAGCTCGGCTTCGAAAGCGATCTGCGCAATTACGAACTCCCCGGCGCCATCCTTCGGTACTTCGGCCTGAAGGCCGTCCGCCTGATGTCGAACAATCCCGAGAAGGTGGAAGCCGTCGAAAAGGCCGGCGTGCGCGTCGTCGAGCGCATCCCGTGCCTGGCCGACGTTCTCGACACCCGCGCCCATTACCTGCGCACCAAGCGCGAAAAAATGGGCCACCTGCTGGAAGATTTCTAAGCCGGCAGATTTCTAAGCCGGCAGATAGCCTCGATCCACCACCCCCTCACCCAACATCTCCTCGATTCGCGCATAGAGCGGGTCTTCCTTTGCCGATGGCCACAAGTACTCGGGCTCGAGCGGTACGCGGTAATCGCCATGGCGGAAATAGAACGCCTCCATATCCGGCAGCATCAGCGAATTCCCCACACCCTGGAGTTCCTCGCCGATCGCCACCGGAGGATCGAACGTCTTGAACCCCGGCGTCCGGCGAACCCTCACGCGACCTGCCACGCGGCAGACGCGATGCACCGGCGGACACAAGAACCCGCCGTGTTGGCGCCCCACCCGCGTCGCCGCAAAGTCCACCCCGCGGACTCCGTTACGCACGAATTCTTCGTCGACCACGATGTATGGCGAAAACAGCGACACCCGCCTCTCGCCATGCTCGGTGAAGAACTGTTCGCGGATTCGCTCCTGAAGTTCGCCCGGCAAGTCCCACGCCTTTCGGTAGTGCGTGAAGTACACGGGACCGTGCTCCGGCACTTCGGTCCCAACGCAGGTGAGGAACGTGTCGAGATTCGCCGGATCGCCCCACGTTTCGGTATCGTACGGGAAGCGGTAAATCACGCCGACATCGCCCGGGCGGCCCTTCCACTGCCGGTACTCGGGATACCGCCGTGTCGCGAAGAAGCCCGCCACCTGAAGATCGCTGGTGACGTCGATGGCTTCCGAGGACAGGCCGTACTGCTGTGCCAGAATGTTCCCGAGCGAAATGCCGTACTCGCGGATCATCTGTGCCAGTGCCGCGTAGCGCCGCGTCTCCAATTCTGTCATGGCGGCCCGATACCGTTCCGGCTCGAGCGCGATGACCGCCCGGTCGCCCGCGCCCGGCGCCATCGCCCCGCGGAAGCCCGAAGGCAGCAGACCCGGATAATGTTTCACCTGTCCGCGATACATGAATCCCGGACGGTGCTCCCGCGCCAGCCAGTCGAGCAACTCTCCCAGAGTTCCGACCCCGTCCGCCGCCTCCTCGTCCGCCGGCGCCCACATGCGGAGCAGCGATCCCGTAGGCAGCACGCCCAGATGACTCAGACGCCCCGCCGGAATTCCTGTGGCCGGCAGAAAGTACGCCCTCCGTTCGGCAGCCTGCAGCGGGTCGTCGACTACCGGCCCGCTCTCCTCCGCCGCAAGGCAGCACTTCTTGTATTTCTTCCCGCTGCCGCAATGGCAGGGATCGTTCCTCCCCAGCCTCATACTGCCATTATGCGATCTGTCGTAACTCCCGGCCGCGATGTACAGATTACCGGCCGCATCCAACCGCAAATCGTAGACGTAATCCGTGAATCCAGCGACTGTGGTGATGACTCCCTTACTCGCCTTGGAAATCGTCCCACTACCCGCATCGGCAATATAGACCGTGCCGTCCGCAGCCTGCGGCACTTCCAGCATCGCGGAGGCCGCCGGACCTCCCTCTCCATACGGAAGCCGCGGCGGCACCGTCCGCGAGGCGAACCACCCAACTCAGATCAGTTCGCCCCGTACCAGATCGGAGTAACTCTCCCGCTCGCGGATGACTCGCCACGTGTCACCTTCCACCAGCACCTCCGGAGCGCGCGGCCGTGAGTTGTAATTCGAACTCTGCACGAAGCCGTAAGCTCCCGCCGTACACACCGCGAGATAGTCGCCCGGCATCGCATTCGCCATTTCACGATCGCGCGCCAGAAAGTCGCCCGTCTCGCACACCGGACCAACGACATCCACCATCACCGGGGGCACCGGATTCCGCCTGAGCGGCACAATCTCATGGTGTGCGCGATACAACGAGGGACGAATCAGATCGTTCATCGCCGCATCCACCACCATGAATTCCTTCTCGCCGTTGCGCTTGCGGTACAGCACGCGGGTCAACAGAATCCCCGCCGCGCCGACGATACTCCGCCCCGGCTCGATCGTCACCGCCAGTCCGCTCGCCTGCACGCGCTCGCGCAATCCCTTCACGAAGTCCGCGATCGCCGGAGCGTTCTCGCCCGGACGATATGGCACCCCCAGTCCGCCGCCGAGATCCAGATGCCGGATCGGATGACCCTCCGTGCGCAGCGTGTTCGCCAGTGCAAGCACCTTGTCGACCGCTTCCTGAATCGGGCTCAGATCCAGAATCTGCGAGCCGATATGGCAGCTCACGCCCTCCGCCACCAGGTGCCGGAACTGCCGCGCGCGCGCATACACCGCCGGAGCGTCCGCGATCGCGATCCCGAACTTGTGCTGACTCAGCCCCGTCGAGATATAAGGATGCGTCGCCGCGTCCACATCCGGGTTTACCCGAATCGAAAAACTCGCCTGCTTGCCGAGCCGCGCCGCCATTGCGTCGATCAGCGCCAGTTCGGCCTCCGATTCGCAATTGAACGCGCGAATCCCGCTCGTCAGCGCGTACTCCACTTCCGCCGCCGTCTTGCCGACGCCCGAAAACACCACCTTCGACGGGTCGCCGCCGGCCGCCAGCACGCGATACAGTTCGCCGCCCGAAACGATGTCGAAGCCCGCCCCCGCCTTGGCCAGCATGGCGAGAATCGCGAGCGACGAATTCGCCTTCACCGCGTAGCAAATCGTGTGCGGCAAATCCGCAAATGCGTCGGAGTAAGCACGGTAATTTGTCAGGATTTCAGCGCTGGAATAAACGTAAGCGGGAGTTCCCACGCGGTGCGCAAGGTCAGCCAACGCGACCTGCTCACAGTAATAGTCATTGTGCGAGTAAGCGAACATTCTGGATGCTTGGGGTTGAATTCCAAGTATCCCACACGCCTATTCCGTCTTGGCGGTAGCCTGCACCGAACGCAGCTTGTCGAGCGCCGCCTGCACCTTCGCCCACTCCTTGGGCTTCTTGCGAGTGGCTATCGGAACCTGCGGATCGCGATAGAAATCGAGCACGTTCTTGAGCAGCACCGGGTCGATCGCCGCCGGATCCTTTCCCGCCTTGTCCGCCAGTTTCTCGGCGAGCTTGGCGTACGCATTGTCCGCCAGCGGATACTCGCCGGGAGCGGTCGGCTTCCCGGTGTCGAAATCGTAGTCGGCGAGGGCGAGCGTCCCCTTCCCCGCCGCGTTCAGCAGACCCCGGTATTCGTCGATCGTGCGGTCGAAGCTCAGCTCGAATAACGCGGCGGTCTGTTTCGTCGGCGGCCTGAAGGCCAGCGCCTTGAGCGGCCCCACCTTGGGTAGAATCCGTATGATGAACGCCAGGATTTTCGCTCCTAATCCAGGCCCCTTATACTTCCCGTCCCACTCCTTGCGGTAACTCGCCCTGCTAATGTTATAGACGAACTTCCGCCGGGTCATGCCGGGCGTCGCCTTGATCAGTTCGTCCTTTTTCAGATTCCATGCAACGCGCGTCAATTCCGGAATCACCACGCTAACCGCTTTCCGGTACGTGGCCATCGCCAGATCCAGTTCGCCGAACACGTCCGTCAACTCCAGCGAGTACGTGTCGCGAAAGGCACGCTCCAGCACTCCCTTGGAGACCTCGAAACCGATGAAATCGTGGTACGACTGCGGCGCGTAATTTCCGCGCGCCACCTGCAGCACGTCGAAGCTGAACTCCACCTTGATATGCGAAGTTTTGTCGTCGGCATATGTCACGACTCTCCCGAACTTCCGCGCCAGCTTCGGATATTCCAGCGCGACCGAGGGATTCACCGCCACGCTATGACCTTGCGTATCGGCCGCATAGTGCGCCAGCGCACCCAGCGCGAACGCCAGCTCATCGAGCGTCTGCGCCTCGTGAACCAGATTGACGAGAAAATCGCCCGTCCGCACGTAATGCACCAGATCGCTAAATAGCTTGCTGCCGAACGGGTAATAGCCCATGTCCTGGATGATGCAGCCCGCATACGCGTGGGCGTGCGCCCTGATCAGTTCGTCGGGCGTGGCGTTCGGGTACTTTTTCAGCAGCACCGGGCGGATGCCCGTGTCCCAGGCCGTGTCGATGATAGCTTCGTGGGTGAGAACGGAATAGGCATGCAACGCGGGGACTGCGAACAGCAGCGTCGCTAGGCGTGCGGTCGCGAGAGACACTATTCAAGGATAACGAAGGAGGGGGAGTACTGGTGTGCTCCGCATCACAGTGAATTAGCACAATTGAATTCGCGCCTGCGATGCGGAACACCGGCTGTGTCGCTACAGCGTAGCGAGGGTTGTGAGTTGCGCGTCCAGATCCGCCAAGGCCTTGCTCAAGACTGCTTTGTATCGCGGATTCTGTGCGTTTTCAAGATCCCGGACCACGCGGGTGCGGGACATGAGAAGACTCTCTTTCCTGCGAAGCAGGTCGAGAGTTTCCTGGCCGACTACTTTCGCGTGAGCGGCGGCAGACCGCTGCTCGGCCATGTCGATCTGCGTCTCGACCGACTTACTTTCCCAACCTCTGGCCATGCTCTCATTCTACGCCTGTAGTCGCTAAATAGGAAGTTCTCATACTATTCCCCGCCTCCCGGATGCGCCCGCACGAGCTATATGTCACTCTATTTGCATGCTTTGGCGTTCCGCAATCTTTCTCTTGGGCAGCCTTGCCGCTGTCGCCCAGATACGACCTCCGGCCGTCCCGCTGGTGGCTCACGACCCATATTTCAGCATCTGGTCCATGTCCGACCGCCTCAACCAGGAGGGCACGAAACACTGGACCGGGAAGCCGAACACGTTGACCGCCTACGCGCGCATCGATGGCAAGACGTTCCGCCTGATGGGCCGCGAGGGCCGTCCGTCCGCCGAACTGCAGCAAACGCGCGCCGAAGTCACCCCCACCCGCACTATCTACGAATTCGCCGGTGCGGGCGCCGCCGTGGGCCTCACGTTCTTCACTCCCGCGCTGCCCGGTGATCTCGACGTGCTCTCGCGACCGCTCACCTATCTCGAATTCACCGCCTCCGCGACCGATGGCGCCCGTCACCAAATCGAGATCTACTTCGACGCCGCCGCCGATCTCGTGGTCAACACGCCCGACCAGCCCGCCGCCGCCGCGCGCTTCCAGCTCGATGGCATGCCGCTCCTCCGCATGGGCTCGCGCGACCAGCCAGTGCTCGCCAAACGCGGCGACGATCTGCGCATCGACTGGGGCTATCTCTACCTCGCCGCCGATCGCGCCGACGGCGTCTCCGCCTACGCCGGCGATCGCAATGCCGCGCGCACCGCCTTCGATCAGACCGGCCGACTGCCCGAGTCCGACGATTTCGGCGATCCGCGCCGCGGCGGTCCGTACCTCGCCTACGCACTCGCGCTTGGGACCACCGGAGCGCAGCCCGCCTCGCGCTACCTGATGCTCGCCTACGACGATCTGTACGCCATCGAATACTTCCAGCGCCGCGAGCGCGCCTGGTGGCGCCGCAACGGAGCCGATGCCGCCGACATGCTTCGCACCGCGCGCAAAGATCACGATTCGCTGCTCGCGCGCAGCAAACAGTTCGACGCCGACCTCACCGCCGACCTGCGCAAGACCGGCGGCGCGAAGTACGCCGACCTCGCCATCCTCGCCTACCGCCAGGCGCTCGCCGCGCACAAACTCGTCGCCGATGCCGATGGCACCGCCCTCTACTTCCCGAAGGAGAATTTCAGCAACGGCTGCATCGCCACCGTCGATGTGATCTATCCCAGCGCGCCCTTCACGCTGCTCTTCAGTCCGCGCCTGCTGAAGGCGCAGCTCCAGCCCGTGATGGATTACGCGCGCATGGATCGCTGGCGCTTCCCGTTCGCCCCGCACGATCTCGGCACGTATCCGCAGGCCAACGGGCAGGTCTACGGGGGCGGAGAGCGCACCGAAGACAATCAGATGCCGGTCGAAGAAAGCGGCAATATGCTGATCATGCTCGCCGCCCTCGCACGCGTCGAAGGCAACGCCGACTACTCGGCGCGCTATTGGCCGCAGATCACCAAATGGGCCGAATACCTGAAGGAAAAGGGCCTCGACCCCGAGAATCAGCTCTCCACCGACGATTTCGCCGGCCACCTCGCGCACAACGCCAATCTCTCGATCAAAGCGATCCTCGCGCTCGGCGCGTACTCACAGCTCGCCGCCATGACCGGCCATCCGCAGGACGCCGCGCGCTACCGACAGACCGCCCAGGAGTTCGCGAAGAAGTGGGTCGAGCTCGCGATCGATGGCGATCACTACAAGCTCGCGTTCGACAAGCCCGGCACGTGGAGCCAGAAGTACAACCTGGTGTGGGACAAGCTGCTCGGCCTGAATCTCTTCCCGAAAGAAATCGCTTCGCGTGAGATTGCCTACTATCTCACCAAGCAAAACCAGTACGGCCTCCCGCTCGACAATCGCAAGGATTACACCAAACTCGATTGGGTCCTGTGGACCGCCACGCTCGCCGACACCCGCGCCGATTTCGACAAGATCGTCGCCCCTGCCTGGCAGTTCGCCAACGAGTCCGCAAGCCGCGTCCCGTTGACCGATTGGTACGACACGAAAACCGCCAGGATGCAGGGCTTCCAGGCCCGCTCCGTAGTCGGCGGCCTCTTCATCCCCATGCTGGCAGACCCCGCGATGTGGAAGAAATATCCCACCGCGACGCGGTAAGGAGTGGAGCGTTCGTTCCGACGCCTATTGGCTTGAGGTCCATAGGCGCTAAGATAAGCCCTTTTCCGAATTCCCGCTGAACTTCTGGTGGGCGAATGGCAACTTTCCAGATGGCGACCTCGGGTAAGCCTGACAGTGCGCATCAGCGGCTCCGGCATTTCCCGTCCACTTGACGAGAGCGGAGTCGGCGAAGCCTGGCCGACTTGTCGCGAGTAATCCTGGCACGGCGTTGCGTCAACCGTCGTATTGGGCCAGTTTCCGATAATGCGTTTACCTGCCCCTAACGCTCGTGCGCCAGGCCGAAAGGTCGGTAAACGCTACGCGACCACAGAGGAGTGATGCCGGTGAAGCGCTCTGATTAGATCAGAGCGCTTCACCTTTTGCGGCCATCAACGAGGTACCAGAGCAGAAGTGAGCGTCCTAACCGGACGGCGGTCAAGGAGGCCGCCGTCCAATGCCGAAAACTCGAAGAAAGAAGCGAACCCCCAAACGAGTCTTGGCCCTTCCCGATCTTGAACAATCGAAGGCGGCAGTCCTGAGTAGCCTAACCTCCAAGAGCGATTATGCCGCATGCGGCATAGTCGTCGTACTTGCGCAAGGCTGTGTCACCTTGCCGGCGGCGAACTGGATCAGATTCAATTTCTGCTTGGGCACGTCTCGATCCAGACCACCGAGCGCTACCTCGGATGCAAACAGAAGTTCCGAGAGGCTGTCAATGATCGGATGGGCATCGAGCCGGAGGCGAACAGATGATTGAGGTGGTGAAGTCGGCAGATGGACAACTCTTGGGAAATGCTCACTGTGGTCACGCAGCCAAGCGTCGGTCGCCAGCACTTCCGCGACTGGGGGACCATCATGTCCCAGTGAATGTCCAATCCAGAGAAGTCGTAGAGGGGCGAGGCTCACACGCCTCAGCGTAGCCGATTAGAGGCTTCGTCCTGAACCCGGCCCCGCCACTCGCCGGCGCCCATATTGCTACGGGCGTTCCTGCACCGGAATACTCACTGGCGCTCCTGAAACCCAGGCCGCGGTTACCTGAATGGTTGCAGGTCCTCTTGCGGTATCGGGGGGTACTCGAAAGTTCACCTGGTATGCGTCCGCAGCACCGGGGTAGCCCACCGCGGCGATTACCTCGGCAGCCTTTCCATTGACTGTCACCTGGACGGGTGCGTTGACAGCCGCCAAAGGGCTCGATGGGAAAGGTTGGCCAGGGTCAACTCTCGCGGTGACCGGGCCGAGGCCCGTCGCAAAGAGCGACAAGATCTCTCCTTGCGCTGCCGGCTTGGCCACCGTGACGAGAGAGAAGTCGCTGGAATGGGTGATGGCGGGACCCGATGAGAGCATCGTAACTTCGGGGCGCGCCATTGGGATCACGTGGGCGATCCACCGCACGGTTCCGCCTCCATTGCGTTGGCGGTTCGCGGGGTCCTCCGTGATGGAGGCATTCCGTTGTGTAACCACTCCCGGCGCTGCAGCCGCGACTGACATTTGCCCGCGAGCACCGAGAAACGCTCCCGTACCCCCGGTGATCGCGAAGTTGCCTCCCGCCGCAGCCGTAGGAGATCCCGGCGGCGCATCGCCGGCCGGCAAGCCGCTAGTCACAATGGTCCCGATCGGGGTACCGTCGCTCCTCAAGAATTCGAAGGTGATCACGCCCACTGCCTGCCGCACAGTGTCAGAGATTCCTTGACCCGGCGTAGGCGCCGTTCTCAAAACGAAGGCCGCCACGGAGTTGGCGTAAGTCCCCTTTAACGGCTGGCCATTTACGGCCACGATGTCGGCGATACCTTCAACCCTGTAGAAATTTCGCGGGATGGCTGTTGGAGTGGTGACGTTGGGATCCGTCGCATACTTGGAAACGTCTGTGGTGTCCTGGAAATACACAACGTTGTTTGTCAGGTCGATCTGTAGAATCACAGGCGGCGCGACTTGGGCCGAACTGAATTGAGAGCACGCGGCGGCGCAGAGAGCCATCGCAAAAGCTGTTTTCCCTCTTAGCGGGGTGTGAAGGTTCATACGTAATCTCCTTTTGGTAGATTGGCCAGCCCAATTCGGCTCACCTGGCACGAATAAGGAAACGCGGGTGTGAAGGTTACAGCGCCCTGAGAAACCCTTAAACTGAGCACTGAGACTTTGGTCCAGATGTCAAATTGCCCTCAGTGCGGAGCGGAATTGGGTTCCGGCGATCCCGCCGGACTGTGCCCGCAGTGTCTTATCCTGGGCGCTTTCGATAGTTTGGCCGGAGCAGAAGAATCCGGAACTCAGACCCTCGAGATAGCGACGGCGCCGGGTGATGACGACTTCGGCCGATATCGAATAATTGGTCCTCTTGGCGAAGGTGGTATGGGCACCGTGTATCTGGCCGAGCAAAGCGAGCCCATTCGCCGGCGCGTGGCTCTTAAGGTTGTGAAGCTCGGAATGGATACTGCCCAGGTGCTGGCTCGTTTCGACAACGAGCGTCAGGCGTTGGCAATGATGGACCACCCGAACATTGCACGGATCTTCGACGCCGGCGCGACCACCAGAGGGCGGCCGTACTTCGTGATGGAGTACATCGAAGGCGCACCTATCACAGAGTATTGCGATCGCAAGCGCTTGACCGCCAAGGACCGGCTTGCGTTATTCCTCGCGATTTGCCGTGCGGTCCAACATGCGCACCAAAAAGGCGCGATCCACCGCGATTTGAAGCCGTCGAACGTGCTGGTGACCGAGCAGGACGGCACGCCGGTTCCCAAGGTGATCGACTTCGGCATCGCGAAGGCTACCGATAAGTGGGCCGTGGAGAACACGCTGCTCACGCAGTTCGGCCAGATCGTCGGCACACCGGAGTACGCGAGCCCGGAGCAAGCGGACACGATGACGGGAGCCATCGACGGGCTTTCGGATGTGTATTCGCTCGGCGTCATTCTGTACGAGTTGATGATCGGAGTTGTACCGTTCGAAACGGCCACGCTGCGCGGCGCTGGTTTAGCGGAAATGCTGCGGATCATTCGCGAGGAGGAAGCGCCGTCACTGCCGCGTAAGCTTACTTCAATGGGAGCGAGGGCGGCCGACATCGCCGCGCGCCGCCAGACCGACGCAGTTTCGCTTCGCCGCCTTGTGGGTGGCGATTTGAATGCGATCAGCATGAAGGCGCTGGAGAAAGTTCGAGCGCGGCGCTATGCCTCGGTTTCCGATCTGGCGGCCGATATCCAGAGGTATCTGGAGGACCGGCCCGTGCTGGCCTCGCCTCCAGGCCGGATCTATTTGACGCGCAAGCTTCTCCGCAGGC
This sequence comes from Candidatus Solibacter sp., assembly GCA_025463045.1. Lineage (GTDB taxonomy): Bacteria > Acidobacteriota > Terriglobia > Bryobacterales > Bryobacteraceae > Solibacter. Next base: position 46,961 of record JAOAPT010000050.1, on the reverse strand, counting down.
ACCGAATGGCGGTCCTGGGCACAACCGCGGGAGCGGCATTCCTCTTGTTGAGCGGCGTTACGGTCTGGTCGTTGGCGCGTGATTCCGCGGCGCGACCCAAGCTGACCGCAAAGGACACCATCGTGCTGGCCGACTTCGACAACAAAACTGGCGATCCGGTGTTTGAGGACACACTGCGCGAGGGGATGTCCGTGGAACTTCAACAGTCGCCGTATCTCGCTCTGATTGCGGACAGAACGGTCCAGCAGACGCTGACCCTGATGGGACAGCCCAAAGACGCCAGGCTGACTCCGGAGATCGCTCGGCAGGTCTGCGAGCGAACCGGCAGCGCGGCTGTCCTGGACGGCTCGATCGCACGTGTTGGAAGCCAATACGTCGTGGGATTTCGCGCGAAGGACTGCAACACCGGAAGTATCTTAGATCAGCAGCAGGTGGTAGCCACGCGGAGAGAGGAAGTCTTGAATGCCCTCAGCGAGATGTCGCGAAAATTTCGAACGAGAGCGGGCGAGTCGCTGGCAACAGTGGAGAAGCACTCGATGCCGCTCTCCGAAGCCACTACACCGTCGTTTGAAGCCTTCAAAGCCTACAGCACCGCGACTAAGTTGAGCCTGTCCTCCGAAAACTGGGGGCGGGGGTCCCTACCTCTTTTACTCCGTGCGATTGAGATCGATCCCAACTTTGCGATGGCTTACGCGAAGTTGGGGTTAGGGTACGGCGGCAACGGCGGCAACGACCGGGCGCTGTCCGCCGAGTACGCTACCAAAGCGTGGCTGTTGCGCGATCACGTCACGGATCGAGAGAGATTTTTCATCGACTTCGTCTATGACCGGCAGGTGACCGGCAATTTGGAAAAGGCGTACAAAACGCTCGAGTTGTGGGGACAGACCTATCCCAGGCGAGCCGCGACGGTCGCCAATGCCCAGGATCTGCTCGGCGGAATATCCACGCAGGGGACGGGCCGATTCGAAAGGACAATGGAAGCCGCGCTGGACGGAATTGCGACGGAGCCCGGCCTTGCAGCCCCGTATTCCAATCTCGCACTGGCCCAGTTTTACACGGACCGTTTCCCGGCGGCTGAAGACACGCTTCAGCGCGCCGCCGCGCGCAAGGTGCAAAGGCCCTCGCTGTCCATGCTGCAATACAACCTCGCGGCGTTAAAGGGAGACCGGGAGCAGATGGACCGGATTGCAACTTCGGCTAGCGGAAACCGTGCGCTTGAACACTGGATCGCCCACGCGGAGGCACTCGCTCTTGCCCGTTCCGGCCATTTACGGGCTGCGCGGCGGTCGTCCGGGCGCGCTGTTGACCTGGCCCTGCAAGAAGGGGAAGGGGAAGTAGCCGCGACTTTCATCGCCGCCCGAGCCGTGTGGGAGGCCCTTTGCGGGAATTCCGCCGAAGCACGGACGGCCGCGATGGCCGCGCTCGAACTGTCGACGGGCCGGGATGTCGAATACGCCGCCGGTCTCGCCTTGGCGCTCCCGGGGGGTTCGGCCCGATCCGAGGCTCTCTCCGGCGATTTGGAGAAGCGATTCCCGGAAGATACTTTTGTGAAATTTACTTACGCGCCGGTCCTGCGCGCGTTGGCCTCACAGGGAAAAGGCAAGTTCACGGACAGCGTAGAGCGGCTGGAAATCACGCGTACGTATGAGTTCGCGGTGAATGGCCTCAACTTTCTGTATCCCGTTCTTGGCGGTTTGCACTCGGCGTACGTGCGGGGCCAGGCTTTCATGGGTGCGCGCAGGAACGCGGAAGCCGGGGCCGAGTTTCAGAAGATCCGCAATCATCGTGGCCTTGTGGGCTTGGATCCAATCGGCGCACTGGCGCATTTGCAACTCGGGAGAGTGTTCGTGTTGTCGGGAGACAAGATCAAGGCGAAGGCTGCTTATGAAGCTTTCCTGGCGGTCTGGAGGGAAGCAGATCCCGATGTCCCGATCCTGAAAAGCGCCAAAGCAGAGTACGCGAAGCTGTAGCCCGCGCTGTAACCTTTGGCGTCCGATTCCTTATGCTGTTTAGAGGAAACGAAAATGAACGACCGGACCATGCACAACACGTCGCCGGGATCATCCCAGTTTCCGGCCACGCGGTGGACCATGGTGTTCGCCGCCGGCGATCCCCATCGGAAGGAAGCCCGATCAGCTCTGGTCGCTCTGTGTGAGAACTACTGGTATCCGTTGTACGCCTATCTGCGCCGCCGCGGCTATGCTACCGATCAGGCTCAGGACCTTACGCAGGACTTCTTTATCCGGATGTTGGAAGGGCGATATCTTGATCGCGCTGACCCGGAAAAGGGCCGGTTCCGGTCGTTTCTGTTGACCTCCTTGAAGTTCTTTGTCGCTGACGAAGAAGATCGCCAGCGCGCGCATAAACGGGGCGGCGGGGCGGTTGTCTCGCTCGAATTCTCGTCTGGCGAAGACCGCTACCAACGCGAGCCTGCGCACGATGAGACGCCCGAGCGACTCTTCGAGCGGCGCTGGGCGCTTTCGGTGCTCGACCAAGTCGTGCAGAAATTGCGGACCGAGTTCGTTCGTCACGGCCGCCCGGAGCATTTCGACCAGTTGAAAGTTTTTCTTCTCGGGCGGTCCGATGCGCCGTATGCCGCGCTAGCGCTCGAAATGAATACCTCAGAGGGAGCGCTCAAAGTCGCGATTCACAGGCTTCGCAAGAGGTACCGCGAACTCTTTCGCCAGGAAATCGCGGATACGGTGGCCGATCCCGCGGAAGTGGAGTCTGAGCTCCGGTTTCTGGCGGCTGTGCTGACAGGCAACCAGAAGCGAGCATAGCAGGACATCGCATGCGCATGATCGCCCAATTAGGACGAGACGCTGGCCAGCATCCGGCGATAACGTCGATGATGAGATATGGCCTGCTGATGGAACGCGTAGATCCTGCCTGACGGCGAAGTGTTGACGGATCGAGAACCTCCGAATTTCAGACGACACATAAGCAGGTGGTTCGTCGAGAAGATTATCGAGTAGCCAAATGCCTTGCCTACTAAGGCCAGATCGACGTAACCCGTACATTCCATCACGGTCCGGACTGTGACACCCGTGCTAATGGTCTTAAGGATCCGTGTAGTTCAATTAGATGCGGGCTCCCTAACGGTCGCGGCTCTGATTGGAGTGCGTTCCTCAACGGAGCGGTGGTCGCGTGACCACCGCTCCCTTACCGTCGCGGCTCCGATGGCGCTCAGCTCTTCATCACTTGTGTCGCCCAAATAAAAAAAGGAGTCAGTAGCCAGAATGCGCGCCAACCGCGCCTTGATTCTGACTCCTGACTCCCTATCCCGCGCGCAGCCGTTACTCCACCGGCAGCAGCACCGTATTGCTATCCACTCCGCCCACCGTGACCTTGAACGTCACGCTACCGGAGCCAACACCACTCAGCCGGAACTGCACCGCGTCGACCCCGAACTTTCCGGGCGCTGCGAAGCTCTTCGTCGCCGCGATCGTCACATCGCCGGCCTGCACCGAGACGTCGTCCACAATCAGATAGTCCGGCGATGCGGGAGTCGGGAAGCCCTCCAACCGCGCATGGTCCGCCGGACCGAAGCCCGTGCCGTAGACCGTCAGCAACTCCCCGGATTTCGCCGGTGAATCCGTCGTCACCGCCGAGCCGTCCTCGTGGACCGCCATCGCAAATGCCTGATCGTTCACCGGCACCGGGAACAACCCCGGCGCATTGCGTACGACGTTGAACACCACGCGCACGTCCGGCTGATTGTTCGGGCTGACCGTCAGTATCTGCTGGCCCGTCGCGATATCGTCGGGTAAGTTCGCGTTGATCTGCTGCGGCGAAACGAACATCAAGGGCAGCACGCGCTCGCCGACCCGGGCCGTCAAACTGCCCAGCGTTTGCGGCAGCATGCCATCGGGCGCCACAAATACGCCGCCTGAAAGATTCGCGCCGAAGATCGAGATGATGCTGCCCGGCGCGACGCCCTTCAGCGGCGTGGCGCCTGCGGCGTTGCTGATCCCCGTCGGTGCAATGTAGGGAATCGTATCCAGCACCGCCTTCACCATTCGCGGCGCCGTCATCGCCACCACGCCCGAAGGAATCGTACCGCTCAAATCGCCATCCCACCTGCGGAAACGATAGCCGGGCTGTGCCGTCAGGCTCAGCGCCACCGTCGCGGCGGCATTATAGAAACCGTCCGACGACGCCGGCAGCACCGTCCAGACCGCGCCATTCGGCGGATCGCTCAGGGAACTCAGCCGGTTCATCCGGTGATAACTCGCATACACCGTCGTATCGGTATCGGCCAGCGTGACGGTGAAATCCGTTCCGCCGCCCGGCCAGCCGTCGAAATCCGCCCGCGCGCCATCGCCCATCGCCACCGTTGCCGGAGCGCTGATTTTCACCGGCGTACCCGGACTGCGCAGCACATCGCAAGGCGTATCGCACGCCACGCCGTCCACCTTCAGACTCAATCCGGTGAGCGAACTCGTGACGCTCAACTTAGTAAGTGCCTTGTAAGTCGCGGTAAGGCGGTACCCGTTGACATCGCCACCCGTCGGCACCACCACATCCTGCGTCGCGGCGCCTCCATTCGACCATGCGCTGAACTGCCACGTGCGTCCCTGCGCGTCCACCTGCGTCAGCGGCGCTTCCAAGTGATGCGTCTCGCCAACGCCCCACGCGAAGTAAGTCCCATTCAGCGCGTTGAATTGTCCGTCGACCTTAATTTTCAGGCCCACCGGCAAAGTCAGAATGCTGACGCCCGCCGCTGGAACATACGATGCCGTTACTGTATCGGGCATATTCGAGCGGCCCACCTTGTACGCATGATTCAGGTCGCCGCCGTCGCTCCACGATTTGAACGCCCACATTTTCCCGTACTTGTCCTGCTGCGGCGAATTCGCGCCGAGCGTGTGCACCGAATCGAATGCCCAATCGAGCGTCGATGGTGTGCCCAATGGGGTGCGATCCGCCAAAATTGTCAGTTCGGGAGGGTCGGTCAGGAAATTAATCTTGCGCGCCACCTGAAACGTCGGATACACCACGATCGGCGAATTCACCGTCACGCTGTTCAGAAAGCCCGTGATCACCTGTCCGGGTCCCGGCAGCCAGCCGGTGAACACATAACCGGCATTCGGAAACGCCTGCAGCAATGCCGTACCACCCGCCGATACGAAAACGTCCTGCGAGGAATTGATAATCGTGCCGTTCACGTTGATCGTTCCGGGACTCGGGCAGTTCGCAGGGTCCGGACAGTTGAAGTAGGAAACGCCGATCGCGTATTGAATCCCGAATACCACCTTATACTCGCCGATCGCCGGGCTCGCGGTCACCGTCACCGTGCTTCCCGGAAGCTTACCGCCCGCGTATTCCCAGTCGATAAAATTGTAGAGCGTGCGCACGCCGAGATTCTGGCTCGCCGAAGGAATCGAAAGCGTATGTTTGCTGCCCGTGGGCCAGATGGCGCTCGTGGAGTGATTGAACGGCTGACCGTCCACCAGATAAAGCGCGCCCTCCGGAACGGAGGTGATCCGCGTGACGGTGCCTTGATCCTGCGCCCGCACAGCCTGCGGCATTACCAGGCTCAAGCCGAGTATTGCGACAGCCGGTAAGTAGCTCCAATCAATTTTTATCATGCCCGTAGCCGAACCTTCCTGCTGTGACCCGCTCCTTCAGCCCGCACCATAGCGCACGCCGAGGACCGATTCACGCGTGAAGTATACGTGTAAACCCACGGAAATACACGACTAACTTTGGTAATGCGGCGGCTGCTAGCCATTTCGATCATTGATTCCCTGGCTGCGCGGGACTCTAATCGTAAGGTCTGAAGAACCTCTATATGCGCTGGAACGGATGCTTGCCCATAATCGCACTGGCTGCTCTCATGAGCCCCGTGCTCTGCGTTGCAGCCAACTTCGGGACTGTGGTTCCGATCGGTGGCCACGCTTCCGATATCGCCCTCGATGAATCGAGAGGCGTACTCTACGTAGCCAACTTCACGGCGAATCGTATCGAAGTAATGTCCACCGCGGATTACTCGATCCGTACTTCGATGAATGTCGCGCCGCAACCCGGAGCGTTGTCTATCTCTCCGGATTCTAAGTTTCTATTAGTGGCGCACTACGGCAATTTCACGCCGTCCGACTCAACCAAGAACGCAGTCACATTGATCAACCTGGTAGACAATACACGACAGACTTTCTCCACAGGGGATACACCTCTCGGCGTCGCGTTTATCGCCGATGGACGCGCGTTCATCGTGACCGCCACTGGAATTCTGCTCTTCGATCCGATCTCCGGCGCAATGCAAAACCTGGCGACCTTCGCCGCTCTCGCCAAGACGCTGCCCGTGAATCTCGACACCTTCCCGTCGCAGGTCATCTCCGCTGCGCTCTCCACCAACCCGGATCGCACCATCGTCTACGGCATCGCCGATAGCGGCTCCGCCCAGGCCATCTACCGCTTCGATGCGCGCCGCGGCGATCTGTACGCCATCGGCGTCGTCGCTTCGCCCCGTCCGCTCGCCCGCGTCAGCGTCTCCGCCGACGGAAGCTGGACGATGATCGGCCAATATCGCCTCAACGCGGTCGCCGACAATCTGGCGCAGTTCCCGAACTCGATCAGCTCCACCACGGTCGGCGGAAACGCGATCGATTCCCGCGCCGGCATCATTTACGCGCAGATCCTCACCGCCTCCAGCCCCGTCGCCGCGGGCAGCACGACGACCACGGCCCCGCCGCTCCTTTCGATTCTCGACGCCGAAAATTTGTTGGTCCGAGAAACCTTCTCGATCCCCGAAAACATCACCGGACGCAGCATTCTCAGCAACGCGTCGGACATGCTCTACACCGTCTCCGATAGCGGCGTGATGATCTTTCCGGTAGGTAAACTCAACCAGCAGCACCGCCTCAGCGCCTCGGTCCGCGACGTCGTGGCGCGCGGCACATTCTGTAATCGCAACGTGATCACGCAGACCGTCACCATCACCGATCCGGGCGGCGGGAACACCGACTTCCAACTCTCCACCAACACCGCGGGCGTCACCATTTCGCCCTCCTCCGGCATCACTCCGGCGCAGGTGCAGGTACGCGTCGATCCCACGGTCTTCCAGAATCAGAACGGCACGCTCGCCGTCGCGCTCACGCTGCGCTCCGGGAGCGCGGTCAATATCCCGCCGCCGGTCCGCCTGCTGATCAATAACCGCAATCCCGATCAGCGCGGCACTTTCGTCAACGTGCCCGGCGCGCTGACCGACCTGCTGGCCGATCCGATCCGCAACCGCTTCTACATCGTCGCCCAGGATACGGACCAGGTACTGGTCTTCGACGGCTCCAACTACTCGCAGATCACCTCCCTGAAGACGTCGGCTACCCCGACCTCGCTCGCGTTCACCTTCGATCGCAAGTACCTCCTGATCGGCCACGACAACGCCCAGCAGGCGTGGGTCTACGACCTCGACAGTCTCCAGCGGCAGGATCCGATTCAATTCCCCAACGGCCATTATCCGCGCTCGATCGCCGAAAGCGGCAAGACGATGCTGGCCCTGGTACGCAACGCCGCAACCGGCGGAGCGGGTGTGATCGACCGCATCGATTTCGCAGCGCGGCGCGCCATCATGCTGCCCAGCCTGGGTATCTACAACAACAGCGTCAGTCCCGCCGGCGTGCTCGCCCCGGCTCCCAACGGCGGCGCCATCCTGGCCGCCATGCCGGACGGCAACGTGCTTCTTTATGACGCTAACGCCGACACGTTCACCGTGTCGCGCAAGGATTTTCAGTCCCTCGGCGGGTCGTATGCGGCTTCCAGCTACAACTCGTACGTAGTCGGCAACAATGTGCTGAACGCATCGCTGGTTCCGGCCGGCGTGCTCGAAACCTCGTCGGGCTCGCCTTCCGGTTTCGCCTTCATCGATCAGGGCGGCTTTCGCACCACTACCGCTTCCGCTTCCACGCCCGGCGTGATCGAGCGCATCGATCCGGCGCAGAGTGCGGTGACCGGCAAGCCCACGCGCCTTGTCGAAGCCCCGCTGCTCCCCAGTCTTAGCAGCGGAGCAACCGGCTCGACTGCCGCGGGCTCGGCTGCCGCGGGCACGATCGGCGCCGGCTCGGGCACGGGCACCGGACAGAATTTCGTCCGCACCCTGGCGCCGCTCTATGATCGCAGCGCGGTCATCTCGCTCTCGGTCTCCGGCTTCACGGTTCTGCCGTGGAACTACGACGCCGCCGTCGCGCCGCCCAAGATCTCCGCCGTGGTCAACGCGGCCGATGGCAAGTTGCCCGTCGCGCCCGGCGGCCTGATCAGCGTCTATGGACAGCAGATGGCGCCGGTCAATCTCGCTACCAAAGAAATCCCGCTGCCCACCGCGCTCGCCGAAAGCTGCCTCACGGTCAACGGCGTTCCGGTCCCGGTCTTGTTCGTCAGCTCCGGCCAGATCAACGGTCAGCTACCGTTCAACGTCGACGGCAACGCGCAGATGACGCTCCGCACCCCGGGCGGCATCAGCGACAACTTCAACTTCTCGATTCTGCCGGCCGCGCCGAGCATCTTCCGCACCGGCACTGCCGGACCGGCCACCGGCCTCGCCACCATCACTCGCGCCGATAACGGTGAGTTGATCACGCCCACCAATCCGGTGCATCCCGGCGACAGCATCGTGATCTGGGCCACCGGCCTCGGTCGCACGTCGCCGCCGATTGATTCCGGTCTGCCGGCTCCCTCGGATCCGCTCGCCGGAGCCGTCATCGCCCCCAGCGTGACCATCGCCGGCGTCGGACTCGATGTGCAGTACGCAGGTCTCGCGCCGGGCTCGATCGGCCTCTATCAGATCAATGCGACTGTGCCGAAATCGGTGCCGCAGGGTCTGGAGATGCCTCTCGTCATCGCGCAGGGCGGCAGTTCCACGACTCTCACCGTGCGCGTCGTGAAGTAAGCAGCAAGGGCAAGCAAGGAAGGATACCTGGTATGAAAACGCTTCGACGATCCATCATGATTTTGGCCGCCACCGCAGCGGCTGGCTTTGGACAACAGTGGGAATTCGGCGGCCTGGCTGGCGGCGGCTTCCTCAATACCGTACCGGTGAGCAGCAGCGTGGGCACGGCGACCGCCGGTTTCCAAACCGGCGCGGCGTTCGGCGGCTACGTGGGCTTCAACCAGTACAAACACATCGGCGGCGAGCTCCGTTACACGTATCTGCAGAGCAACCTCAGCCTGAAGAGCGGCGGCAGCGAAGCATCGTTCAGCGGCATTTCTCACGTGGTTGGTTACGATGTCATCTTCAAGACCACCCGCAACGGCGGCAAGGTCCAGTTGTTCGCCGCGGTCGGCGGCGGCATGAAGGTCTTCCGCGGCACGGGCAAGGAAGCGGCCTATCAGCCGCTCAGCCAGTTCGGCTACTTCACCAAGACCCAGGCCCTGAAACCCATGGTCGACGCCGGCGTCGGCGTGAAAATCGCCCTCTCCCGCAAGGCCTTCCTGCGCACCGAATTCCGCGATTACATCACCGCCTTCCCGACCCAGGTTTTGACGCCGCCCCCCGGCGCCAAATACGGCAAGCTCCTGCACGATCTGGTTCCGATGGTCGGCATCGGCTTCGAAATGTAGTTGGTTGTAAATCCTCCTGTGTGCCGGCCGCGACGCTTACCAGCGCTCGCGGCCTTTTTTGTTTTCCCGCTTTTCTCCCCGTGTCTTTCTCTGCGGCTCTGCGAGGAATCCCAGTTCTTGATTGGCGTGCCTGTCCTGGTGTCTTTGCGCGAACTCTTCGTCCTCCCCGCAAGTGCGAGAATGTCATCATGCGCGCGGCCATTCTCTGCCTGCTTCTCCCCTGCCTCGCGCTTGCCTGCAAGTGCCAGCTCTCGATGTCCGCCTGCAATGAGGCCGCGAGCACCGACGTCATCTTCATCGGCACCGTGGAGGCCATCGAGCCGAGCTTCCTCGATTCCTGGAATGCGTCGCAGCGTGCCGCTCTCACCGCCCTCAATGAGGAATACGCGCGCGTGCAGAACGACCACTCCCCCGCCGCCTTCACCAAACTCCGCGACGCGTATCTAAAGGTCTTTCCCGACCTGCCCGCGGAACACCGCAAGCGGCTGGCCGCCGCAACCTCCACCGCCGCACTCGCCGACATCTTCTATTGGATCCTCGATCACGGCAAGCGCGTCCGCCTGCGCGTGAAGACCGTCTTCCACGGCGAAGAACTCGACGACGACGAAACGGTGCAAGTGTGGACAGCGTTCGGCGATTGCGGCATCCCTTTTCAAATCGGCGAAACCTACCTCGTGTATGCCGATAGCGACGAAGAGTCGGATGTCATGACAACCGGCGCCTGCACCCGCACCCGCCGTCTCTCCGACGCCGGCGAAGACCTCGCATATCTCTATTACTTCAAGAACTTCGGCGATTCCGCCGGCCGAATCGAAGGCTTCGTTACCACCGACCTGCTCTATCAACGCGAACTTGATCTGGCCCACAATCCCGAGCACATCTCGTCACCCGTGCCCGGCGCCGTCGTCGAATTGAAAGCCACCGCGACTCCGCGCTACGCCACCGCCGACGCGCAAGGCCGCTTCGTCTTCGACGGACTCCCCGCCGGCCCCTACACCCTGAGCGCCTTCACCCCGTCGTTCCCCACGGAAAATCACCAACTCACCGCCGCTCGCGAAGTCCGCCTCGCCAAACGCGCGTGCGCCCTGCAAATCCTCGTCGCGCCGCAGTGAGCACTACTTCCTCACGAGTTCCACATAGCTCGACAGCCCGAAATATCCGCTCACGTTCGACATCGCGTAGCCGGTGATCCGCTTCCCTTCCCTCCACAACCGGAACCGCAGCGGTGCCAGCCCGTGAAAGTCCTCGCGCGTCCGCAGCATCGCCTCCACCGTCCCCGTGAAGTATGCTTTCCCGAACCCCACTTCCTCCATCCCGATCGGGGGACGATTTCCCATCGACAGTTCCACCTTGCCGTCCGCGCCAACTGTGAGGCGAGCCTGCACCGCGCCGTCGAAGTGCTCGATCCTTCCCGTCCACGTTCCCGCGAAGTCTCCCGCCGGCTCGCTCCCGACTTGCACTGCGACGGGCGTCTGCTCCTCGCCCACCAGCACCCGCGCCGCGCGCAGCGCCGTCTCGCGCGCCATCGTGCGGTCGTCGGTATTCGTCAACACGATCACCGCCGATTGATTTTCCGGAAACACGCGCACCATGTTCGACACGCCTGGCATTCCGCCGCTATGCCAGAAGGACTCGTGCCCCAGATACCGCTCCACCGCCCATCCGATACCGAACCGCGAGTTCGCTAGCGAGCCTTCGTTAAAGCCTTCCGCCGCAACCGCCGTTCCCGCCGGAGTCCGCATCGCAATCGCCGATTCGCGCTTCAGGATCCGCACCCCATCCAGTTCGCCGTCATTCAAGTGCATACGAACGAAGCGCGCGAGATCGTTCACCGAACTCCAGTAGACGCTCGCACCCGGATGGTCGAAGGCGTACGGGCGCGTGCGCAGGAAGCGGCCCGCCGCGTCCATCACGTATTGCATCGCGGCATCGCCCTCCCGTCCGGCGCGCACATGATCGCTGGTGCGCGTCATCTTCAGCGGGTCGAACACCGTGTGCTCCAGGTACTCGCCCCGCGGCGTTTTACTCACCAACTCTGTGATGTACGCGAGCACGCCGAACGCGAGATTGCTGTATTCCTGGCGTGTGCCAGGCTTGACGAAGGCAAAGCCATAGCGGCGAACCATCTCGTCCACCGGGGTCGCCGGCGTGCCGTCGTGGAAGAAGTTGAAATGCGTCGGCAGGCCGGCCGTGTGATTCGCCAGGCGCCGTACCGTGATCTCGCGCGCGTCGCCCGCGTAGTTGCGGAACTTCGCGCCCGGGAGGTAATCGTTCACCGGGCGGTCGAGCTCGATCGCGCCCTTCTGTACTTGCGTCATCAGAGCCGTACCGGTGAAAGGCTTCGACACCGACGCCATCGAATAGATGCTGTCGCCCGTGGCGCGGCGGCGCGCTTCCAGATCGGCATACCCGAAACCTTCCGACCAGACCACAGCGCCGTTGCGGATGACCGCGATCGAGACCGCGGGCGAAAGCCCCTGCGTGATCCCCTGTTCGATGAACTGCCGCACGCCCGCGAACTCCGGCGGAGGCGCGATATCGGCTGCACCGATTGGAAATGTCGTCAGAATGAATAGGAGAAATGCGCGCATCGCGCGATGATAATACCTCGGAGGAGTGCCGCAATGCGAGTCCTATTTTTTCTCCTGTCAGTAAGTTGCGCCGCAGCCCAAAACGCGGCGGTCGACAAGATCTTCAGCGCGCTCGATAAGAAGGATTCGCCGGGCTGCGCGCTCACCGTGATGCGCGAAGGCAAGGTGATCTACAGCCGCGGCTACGGCATGGCCGATCTCGATCACGACATCCCCATCTCGGCCGGCAGCGTCTTTCACGTCGCTTCGATCTCCAAGCAGTTCACCGCCGCCTCGATCCTGATGCTCGCCGAAGACGGCAAGCTCTCGATCGACGACGACGTTCACAAGTACATTCCCGAGCTCCCGAATTTCGGCGCGAAGATCACCTTGCGGCACCTCCTGACCCATACCAGCGGCATGCGCGACCAGTGGGCGATGCTCGGCATGAATAGCTGGCGCTTGAACCTTGATCTGATCACCGATCAGGACGTGCTCGACATCCTCTCCAAGCAGAAGGCGCTCAACTTTCCGCCCGGCGAACAGTACCTTTACTCGAACTCCGGCTTCACGCTGCTCGCGCTCACCGTCAAACGCGTCAGCGGGAAATCGCTGCGCGAGTTTACCCAGGAGCGCATCTTCGGCCCGCTCGGCATGACCCACACCTTCTTCCGGGACAACCACGCCGAGATCGTGAAGAATCAGGCCTACGGCTACATACGGGTTGGTGCCGGCCGCTTCGAGCTGCGCATTCCCAACTTCGACACCACCGGCGCGACCAGCCTGCTGACCACCGCCGAGGACTTCGCCAAATGGGATGCGAACTTCGATCATCCAAAGATCCTGGGCACGGTGCTCGCCAAGATGTCCGAACGCGCCCACCTCAACAACGGCGACGCCATCGACTACGGCTTCGGCCTGCAGCCGGGCGTGTACCGCGGCCTCGACGCCATCGGCCACGGTGGCGCCGATGCGGGATACAAGGCCGACTACATGCGCTTCCCGAAAGAGCACCTTGCCATCGCGTGCCTCTGCAATCTCGGCCAGTTGATTCCGCGCGACTTCAGCAAGCAGGTCGCCGCCGTCTACCTCGGCGACAAGATGACACCGCTCGAAACGCCCGCGCCGCCCGCGACCACAACCAGCGCCGCCGTTCCCAAGGACGCTCTCGGCCTGTACTACAACAAGGATCTCGGCGACATCCGCCGCATCATGGAGCGCAATGGACGCCTGTTCCTCTATTCGCCCGGACCGCGCACGGAAAATCTCTCGGTTGCCGGCCCCGCGAAATTGCAGATCGCCGCACCCGTCGGCAGCGGCGGCACCGTCGCGCTCGCCGGCGATCGCATCACCGAAACGCGCCCCGGCGCACACCCCGAGGTGTACGAGCGCCGCGCCGAAGCACAGCCGAAGGATCTCGCCGCATACGCCGGCACTTATCACAGCGATGAGCTCGACGTCCCTTATCAGATTCAGGTGACCGACGGCAAGCTCTGGCTGAAGCGCATGAAGTATAAGCCCACCCTGCTGGCGCCCACCATGGCCGATGGCTTCCTCACACCGGTCAACAACAGCGAAGCGCACCTCGAATTCGAGCGCGATCCGCAGGGACGCGTTACGGGCTTTTTGCTCAACATCGGACGCGTCCGCCATTTGCGGTTCCAGCGATAACGCCGGCGGCGTTCCCGCTCCAAGCCGCGCGTCAGCAAGCGGTTGCCGCCGAGGAACGCAATTTCATCCCCTGTCGTAGCATCGAACCTGCGGGCCCGCCAACGCAGAACCGAGCCCCATCGGAGCCGCGATCGTTAGAGAGCGGTGGTCGTCTTCGGTGACCACCGCTCCGTAACCGTCGCGGCTCGGATTAGGAGCTCAGTTCTTCAACGGAGTTCTTCATGGCCCCGTTCGGGGCCGTGACAAGGGATGCATGATCGCTTTCAGGCACGTCATTTTCAGGGGAGCACTGAGCGTCCGTCAAGCGCGCCGAGCAGCCTGACGCGCGAGCAAAGCGATCGTGCATTTTTACCGCCCGCTGCCGAACCTCGCGACCGTTCCGCGCTCGCCAGGTCGCCAGCCACGGGCCGCGCGTTGGGCCCTCGTGCGCAACTCTTAGGGCCGCTCGGATCGGGTTTTCAGCGCGGAGAATCCTGCTCGGCGCGCGCGTCCCGGCCGTCGTCCGAAGTAAATAATCAGGCCGATCACAAGCCATCCGAGCAGTCGCGCCCAATTCGAAGCGCCGAGCCCCGCCATCATCAGCAGGTTGACCACGATGCCCAACACGGGAACGAACGGCACCCACGGCGTGCGGAACGGGCGCTCGATTTCCGGATGCCTGCGGCGCAGCACAATCACGCCTCCGCAGACCAGCACGAAAGCGAACATCGTCCCGATGCTGGTCATCTTCCCCACGATGCCGATCGGCGCGAAGGCGCCGAAGAGCGCCACGAAGACCATCAGGATCAGATTGCAGCGCCACGGCGTGCGGAACTTCGGATGCACTTCAGCGAAGCTCGCGGGCAGCAGGCCGTCGCGGGCCATAGAGTAAAACACGCGCGATTGTCCGAGCAGCATCACCAGCATCACGGACGTCAGCCCGGCAAGCACCGCGAAGTTCATCGCGATCGCAAGCCACGGGTGCGGGATGCGCTCCAGTGCGAGGGCGAGCGGCGCGGCGACACCGAGTTGGCGATAATTGACGATTCCGGTAAGTACCCACGCATAGAGAATGAAGAGCACCGTGCAGACCGCGAGCGAGCCGAAGATGCCGATGGGCAGATCGCGCTTCGGATTGCGCGCCTCCTGCGCGGCCGTCGACACGGCGTCGAAACCGATGTACGCGAAGAAGATCACGCCCGCGCCTGCGAGAAGTCCGCTCCAGCCGAAGCGTCCGAACTGACCCTCGTTCGGCGGAATCAGCGGAGTGTGATTGGCCGGCTGCATGTAGCTCCAGCCGATCGCCACGAAGACCAGGATGACCGCCACCTTCAGCACCACGATGACGGAGTTCACGCCCGCCGATTCGCGGATGCCGCGCATCAGAAGCAGCGACACCAGCACCACGATCGCGACCGCCGGCAGATTAATGTAGCCCTTGCCCATCCCGCCTTGAAACGGCGACGCGGCGATCGACGCGGGAATGTTTACCCCGAGCGACGAGAGCAGCGCATCGAGAGTCTGCGACCACCCGATCGCCACCGTCGCAGCGCCGACGCAATATTCAAGGATCAGATCCCACCCGATGATCCAGCCCCAAAACTCGCCGAAGCTCGCCGAGGCATAGGTATAGGCGCTGCCCGCGACCGGGATCATGGTGGCGAACTCGCTGTAGCAGAGCCCGGCGAGCGAACAGCCGATCGCGGCGAGCACGAACGAAATGATCAGCCCCGGCCCGGTGTTGGTGGCGGCGGCAACGCCGGTCATGGTGAAGATGCCCGCGCCCACCACGGCGCCTACGCCGAGCGCGATCAGCGCCACCGGTCCCAGGGAACGCTTCAGTTCGTTGTTTTTGTCAGTCTGGATTTTAGTGAGGTCCACGGTTGTGGATCGATCATACGGAAGGCGATGCGCGCGGGCTCTCACTTTGCGACGAAGCGCTGGAAATCCGGGCCGAGTCGCCGGGTTTTGGCGGCGCGCCCGGGCGGGCGTACACTGTCTGGATAGTGCTCGCGGCGCTGCACAAGACTCGCACTCGATGGGCAATCGCTCTCGCGCTCTGGCCGCTTTTAGCGGTCGCGGTGGCGACGCAGAACTACGTCTACAAGACCGGCTTCCGCCTGCACGTAACCTGGCTCGATCAACTGCGCTATCCCGCAGTCGAGTACCTCTTCTGGGCGCTCGCCGCGCCGCTGATTTACGAACTGGCGCTGCGGTGGGGACGGAAGATCGCGATCCTGGCCTGCTGGGCGCTGGCACTCGATATCGTTCACGCGCTGTATCGCGCGTCGCTGCACTCGCTGGTATACCCACCGACGATGGTGCCGTGGTCCGAACTGGTCAAATACTACGCGATCGGCAATCTCTTCGGCGACCTCTGGCTGTTCGCGACGATCGCGGCTCTCGCCCAGATGGTGCAGTTGTACTTGCGGTATGAAGCGCGCGAGCGCGAGTGGAGCGCGGGCCGGCTGCAGGCGCTCGAGGCGCAACTCCATCCGCACTTCCTCTTCAACGCACTGAATTCGATCGCGACACTGATGCATGAAGATGTCGACGCGGCGGACGAGATGATGACCAAGCTCGCGACACTGCTGCGTCGCACCTTGAATCAGGATGGCGCCTACGAGATTCCGCTGCGCGAGGAACTGGAGATTCTCGAAATCTATCTCGACATCCAGCGCACGCGATTTCAGGATCGGTTGACCACCAAGGTCGATGCCGACCATGCGGCGCTCGAAGCGATGGTGCCGCGCCTGATTTTGCAGCCGCTGGTGGAGAACGCGGTGCGCCACGGGATCAGTCGGCGCACCGGACCAGGGCGCATCGAAGTGCGCGCGTGGCTGGCCGGCGGACAACTGAAGATGACCGTGCTGAACGATGGCGCGGGCTGGAGTGAGCGGGGGACTCCCGGGGGTCTGGGGCTCGCCAACACACGCGCCCGCCTGGCGCAGCACTTCGAGGATCGCTATCGCTTCGCGCTACGTGAAGGCGGCGAGCGCGGCGCGGTGGCGGAGGTCGAGATCCCCTTCCGGCGGTAATGCAATGCGGATACGAACACTGATTGTCGACGATGAGCCTCTGGCGCGACGCCGCCTGCGCGCGTTTCTACGGCCGGAGGCGGACATGGAAATTGTCGGCGAGTGCGGCAACGGCGAACAGGCGGTGGAAGCGATCCGCTCAATGCGGCCGCAGCTCGTTTTCCTGGACGTGCAGATGCCGGGGATGGACGGGTTCGCTGTGCTGCAGGCGCTCGATCCGCGGCTGCTCCCGATGGTGGTTTTCGTGACGGCGCACGATCAGTACGCCGTGCAGGCGTTCGAGAAACGGGCGATCGATTACCTGCTGAAGCCGTTCAGCAAGCGGCGATTCGAAGACGCGGTCTCGCGGGTGCGGGAACGACTCGAGGGGCCCGATGAGAGCGATCTGAAGGAACGCATGGCGCGGTTACTGCGCAGCGTGGCCGGACCGAAGACGCACCTCGTTGTCAAGACCAGCACGCATTCCGTGCTGCTGCAGACGATACGCATCGAGTGGCTCGAGGCGGAAGGCGACTACGTGCGCGTGCACGCCGGCCGCGAAGTCTACCTGACGCGGCAGACCATGAACCGGATCGAGAGCCAACTCGGCGCCGGGCGCTTCGTGCGGGTACACCGATCGGCGATCGTCAATGTCGAGTTCGTCAAAGAGATTCACCCGCTGCCGGGAGGCGATCACGTAATCACGTTACGCGACCTGACTCAAGTCACCCTGAGCCGCAGTTACCGTGACCGCCTCGAACATGCGCTAGGGCAGAAACTCTAGCGATTGACGATGACTTTCTTTTTGTGAGTGGCGCGGTCGTAGACCAACCCGCCCGCTCCGCCCGCGAGAGCACCGATCGCCGCACCCTTACCGCCTCCCGCGAGCGCTCCGATCGCCGCGCCTCCGGCCGCACTTCCACCGACAATCGCGGCCGAATGGCTGAACTTGCGACGGCGTACCACGACGCGGCGTCGGGCGACGTAGCGGCGGCGGGGATAACGGCGGCGCACTGTCGCTACAGTTTGAACATGTGCGGGCTGGTCAGGCGCCTCCGCCGCGACAGCTTCACCAGCGGGCAACATCAGCATGAGACCGGTAAAAAGTACTCGGAGTTTCATGGCTACTTACGGTGCACGCGGCGGTCCAGACTCTCAGATTTGTACGGGAATACCCGCCTTGAGTGTCAGGTTACGCCTACTTCCGTTTACTCGGACCGCCACGCTGCGATCCTCTGGCGAACGCAGGACGGCTTTGGTAACGATTCCACCCTTCCACGCGATATCGACCGTGACGTTGCCGCGGGCGCGAAGGCCGGTGACCGCGCCATCGGCCCAATCCTTCGGAAGCGCGGGCAGCAGGTGGATTTCGCCGGCATGGGATTGCAGGAGCATCTCGGCGATCCCGGCGGTGGCACCAAAGTTGCCATCGATCTGGAAAGGAGGGTGCGTATCAAATAAGTTGGAGTAGACTCCCCCGCCCTTTCCGTAATCGATGTTATTGCCCTTGCCGGTGATATGCAGCAGGTTACGCAGTAAGCGATGCGCGTGATCGCCATCGAGCAGGCGCGCCCAGAAATTGATGCGCCAGGCCATCGCCCAACCGGTGGATTGATCACCGCGCGCGGTCAACGAGACCTTGGCTGCAGCGGCGAGCTCGGGTGTGGTAACGGGTGAGATCTGCCGTCCGGGATGAAGCGCGAAGAGGTGCGAGACGTGACGGTGTTCGTCGCGGATATCGTCGCGGTCTTCCGGCCATTCCTGCAATTGACCCCACGCGCCGATTTTCGGCTTGAGCAGTTGCTCGCGAAGGCCGGTTATTTTAGTACGGTACTCGGGATCCACCCCGAGGACGGCGCCGGCATCGAGGTAGTTAGTGAAAAGGTCCCAGACCAGTTCCTGATCGTAGGTGACGCCGGGCTCTTCGGGGCCATGTTCCGGGGACCAGCCGTCGGGAGTAACCAGGGCGCCATCCTCGCGCGCGATCAGGTGATCTTCCCAGAACTGAGTGATTTCCTTGAGGACGGGATAGGCCGTCTTAGCGAGGAATGCACGGTCGTTAGTAAAGGCGTAATGCTCCCAAAAGTGCTGGGCGTACCATGCCGAACCGGGCGGATTCCACTTGAAGCTGCCGGCGCCGAAGATATTGTTCTCCGTCTGGACGGTCCAACCGCGCACGTTGGGATAGTGCTGGCGGGTAGCCTCGGTGCGGACGCCGCGAAGGCTGTCGACATAGTCGAAGAACGGGATGGCGCATTCCGATAGGTTGGTTACTTCGGCCGGCCAGTAGTTCATCTGTATGTTGATGTTGGAGTGATAGTCGCTGCGCCAGGGCGGATTGTTGGAGTTGTTCCAGAGTCCCTGCAAGTTCGCGGGCAGAGTACCAGGACGGGAAGAGGATATCAAAAGATAGCGGCCGTATTGGAAGAACAGGGCTTCAAGGTCCGGATCGGTTGCGCCGTCGCGGTACCGAACGAGGCGCTCGTCGGTCGGCAGGCCGGGCGCGGACGGTCCGAGGTTCAAGGTGACGCGACGGAATAAGGCCTGATAGTCGGCGATGTGCGCGGCGAGCAGGCCGGCATAGGGTTTGGCGGCTGCGGCGCGGAGTTCACCTGCGATGCGCTTGTTCGGAGAGGCGCCGCGCCACTGGCGGGCGCGGTCGGGAACGTAGTTAGTACGGGCATCGACCAAGATAGTGAGGGCATCGGCATGCGCGATCTGCAGCATATCGCCGGCTACGGTAATGGTGCCACCGGCATTTACAAGTTGGACTTGCGTCTGGTACTCCAGACCGTTATCGAGTTTGCCGCCGGCGGTCAGGAGAGTACCGGCGGCCGTGGTGCGGACGCCATGGGCGTCGGTTAGTCGTAGGCTTCCGGAGTAAGCACCAGGTTTCCCGGCAGTAAACCGGAAAACGAGCACCTGTTGGGGGGCGCTGGCGAAGTATTCACGGTGAAAGGCAACGTTGCCTGCGGAGTAATCGATGGTGTGAACGGCGCGCTCGATATCAAGGGAACGGCGGTAATTGCCGGGCTCGCCGTGGTTCAGGTCGAGAAAGAGGTCGGCAAGGTTCTGGTAACGTCCGGTATCTTGCTCGTCGCCAGTCCAAAGGGAGATTTCGTTAAGTTGAAGGTGCTCGCGGCGGGCATCACCATAGATCATCGCGCCCAGACGTCCATTGCCGATGGGGAGCGCCTGACTTTGCCAGTCCACGGCGGGCTGGTGATACCAAAGGGCTAGCCGCTGGGCGCCAGCGGAGCAGGCCAGCAACAAAGCGGCGGCAAGTGCTCGTGTAACAGGTGTCATGATCTCCTTTATTGTGCCTGTTTGCGGGGCGGCGAGAATGCCGGGGCGGGGTGGCATAAGTCCCGGAGTAGTACTCATGGTGCTAAACGGCACACTGAATTCCTTGACATAGCTGCACAAATCTAACTGGATGAACCTATAATTTAGGTATATATGGCTCTTAGTCTGGATAGGGCAACAATGGAAGCTGCACTCGTCGGATACCAGCAGCAGCTTCAGGATATTCAATCGAAAATGGCAGAGCTGCGGCGCCAGTTGGGTAAACCAACTGCGGGCCCCGGCCCGGTCAAGAAGGCGGCCAAGTCGGCTCCTCGAAGGCACCGCATGAGTGCTGAGGGCAGGGCGCGGATCGCGGCAGCTCAACGCGCTCGCTGGGCGAAATCCAAGAAAGCCCAGAAAGAGCAATAACCAGCAAGTTAGTCCAGTCAAATGGATGGCGGCCCCGCTTACGGATGGCTTGGCGCTACGCGCCGGGTAGCGAAGGGCCGCTTCCAGACACACGCAACTCCCACGAGGAAGAGTCCCAAGGAGATCCACTGCGATGTGTCGAGCGGTCCACCCAGCAAGTTCCCCTGTTCGTGCACCCGGAAGAACTCCACGATGAATCGCGCGGTCGAATAGAGCAGTAAGTAGAGACCGATGATCGAGCCGTCGGCGTGGGGCTTACGAAAGCGGGAGTAGAGTACTCCAAAGATAATGAACTCCGCGAAAGCCTCGTATAGCTGCGTCGGGTGCAGCGGGATGTTGAGCGGCACACCCACCAAGTCATGCGAGAGCGGATTGGTGAAGGTTACGGCCCAAGGGCGATCGCACTGAATTCCCCAGCAGCATCCGGCGGAGAAACAACCGAGTCGTCCAATGCCGTGGCCGAGTGCGATCGCAGGGGCAAAGACGTCGGCCGTCTTCCAACCGGGCAGCTTTGTCTTCCGCATATACCAGACGGCGACGGCGAGGGCAGCGATCAGGCCGCCATAGAAGACGCCGCCGGCCTGCAGGGTAGATAGGGAGAAGATCTCGCCCGGGTGCTGGGAGTAATACGGGATATCGACGACAAACATCATCAACTTGGCGCCGGCGATGGCGGCAAGCGCGCAGTAGATGCCGAGATTGGTGACCGACTCGGAGCTCAAACCGGATTCCTTGGCGAGGCGTCCGGCGAGCCAGAGTGCGACCAGGAACGCAATGGCGACAAGAACGCCGTAAGTGTGCAGGTCGTAATCCAGGACAGGGATATGAAAGAGTCTAGGAAGCATTGGCCGCCTGCCGTTTGGGACGCAAGAGATCGAGCAAGAGGAGTCCGCTGCCGATCACGATGGCGGAATCGGCGATGTTGAAGGTATGCCAGTGATAGTCGCGGAAGTAGAAATCGAGAAAGTCGGTTACTCTGCCGTAGACCGCGCGGTCGAAGACGTTGCCGACGGCCCCACCGAGTATCAGGGATAATCCCCAGAACGACGAGCGATCGAGGCGCTGGGCATTCCACAGCATAGCCGCCACAAAGACGACGGCGGCACTGGCGAGGACGACTAAGATGGTGGTCCGCCACTCGTTGGTGGAGTCATTCAGGAAACCGAAGGCTACACCACGGTTCTCCGAATGAACGATATCGAAAAAGCCGGGAATCACGTGGTAAGTATCCATTACGGAGACGTTGGTTTCAATCAGCCACTTGGTGAAGCGGTCGAGGGCGAAGACGATGGCCGCGGTTCCGTAGGCCTTCCACCGCAGGTCAGGCGTCCTCAACTCAGGCATTGAGTATCTCGTGAACGGCAGCCGCGCACCTGGCGCAGATGGTGGGGAATTCGGGATCGCTGCCAACATCCTTCGTGTACTTCCAGCAGCGTTCGCACTTGGTGCCGGAGGCGCGTTCCACAACGACGGCGAGTTCCGCTTCCGACGGTTCGAGTTCGACTTCGGAGACGATGAAGAGTCCAGGTAACTGTTCGAGATACTGCTGCAACAGCGGATACAACTCCTCGTTTGCGGAGAGGCGCACGCGAGCTTCGAGCGGCGCGCCGATCAGCTTTTCATTTCGCGCGGTGTCGAGACTTTTGAGCACCACGTCTCTCACTAACATGAGACGGTCCCAGTTGGCAGTGCGTTTCCGTGCTTCGTCGTCCAATCCGGCGGAGATTTCCCCGGGTTCAGGGAAATAGGCCAAGTGGATGGAGTCGGGACGGTTCATGTGGCCCCAAACTTCCTCGGCGGTGAAGCTCATCAGCGGCGCGAGCAGGCGGACGAGCGAATCGAGCAACCGGTAGAGCGCGGTTTGCGCGGCGCGGCGAGTCCGCCAATTCGGCGCGGAGGTGTACAGGCGATCCTTGAGCACGTCGAAGTAGACGGAGCTCAGGTCGACGGTGGCGAAGGCGTAGACCGAGTGATAGATCTTGTGGAACTCGAAATTGTCGTACCAGGCGCGGGATTTGGCGATGAGATCGTCGGCGCGGAGCAGGATCCACTGATCGAGCTCGGTCATTTCGGACGCGGGCACGGAGTCGGTCTCCGGGTTGAAATCGGCGAGATTGCCGAGCATGTAGCGGAACGTGTTGCGGAGTTTGCGGTACGCGTCGGTGAGGCGCGTGAGGATGGTGTCCGACATACGGACGTCCTCGTTAAATTCTACGGACGCGGTCCACAGGCGAAGGATGTCGGCGCCGTGATTCTTGATGACGCTTTCGGGCTCGATGGCGTTGCCGAGCGACTTATGCATCGCCTTGCCATCGCCATCGAGCACCCAGCCGTTGAGCAGGCAGGAGCGATAGGGCGAACCGCCGCGGAGGCCGGTGCCGACTAAGAGCGAGCTATGGAACCAGCCGCGATATTGGTCGCCGCCTTCGAGATAGACGTCGGCGGGCCAGGACAGGCCGAAGCGGTCGTTGAGGACGGCGAGGTGGCTCGAACCGGAATCGAACCAGACGTCGAGAATGTCGGTTTCCTTGGCAAATTCGGAGCCGCCGCACTTGGCGCATTTGAAGCCGGCGGGGAGTAACTCGGCGGCAGTGCGCTCGTACCAGATATCGGCGGTATGTTCGCGGAAGAGGGCGACGATGGGGTCGAGGATCTTACGGTCGGTGACCGGCTCGCGGCAGCTTTCGCAATAGAAGACGGTGATCGGCACGCCCCAGACGCGCTGGCGCGAGATGCACCAGTCGGGGCGGACGGCGATCATGTTGGAGATGCGCTCCTGTCCCCACTCGGGAATCCACTTTACTTTCTTGATGGCGTCGAGCGCGTTCTGGCGCAGGTTATTCCGCTCCATGCCGATGAACCATTGTTCTGTGGCGCGGAAGATGACGGGATTGTGGCAGCGCCAGCAATGCGGGTAGGAGTGGGCGAGTTTTTCGAGGCCGAGCAACGCGCCAGCGGCCTTGAGATGTTCGATGACGAGCGGATTGCCTTCCCAGATGGTCTTACCGATCAGGTCGTCGGGGAGGTGGCCGGGAGCGCCTTCGGCGCGGAAGAAACGGCCCGCGGCATCGACGGGACAGAAGGTCGGGATGCCGTATTTCTGGCCGGTGGCGTAATCCTCCTGTCCGTGGCCGGGCGCGGTGTGGACGGCGCCAGTGCCCTGTTCGAGGGTGACATAGTCGGCGAGAACGCCGATGGAGTCGCGTTCGAATAACGGGTGGCGAAAGATGGCGCCTTCGATTTGTGCGCCCTGGAAGACGGCGAGTTTGGTGTAGCCGCTCCAGCCGCATTTTTCGGCGGTGACGGCGAGCAGGTCATTGGCGACGAGATAAACATCTCCCGCGACATCGACGGCGGCGTACTCGTAGCGCGGGTTGAAGGCGATGGCCATGTTGGCCGGGATGGTCCACGGGGTGGTGGTCCAGATGAGGCCGTAGACTTTGCGTCCGGCGAGCGAGGGATCGATCTTGCCGGGGTCGGACTTGAGGGCGAAGCGAACCCAGATCGAGGGGCTCGAATGATCGGCGTATTCGACCTCGGCTTCGGCGAGGGCGGTGCGATCTTTGATGCACCAGTGGACGGGCTTGAGACCTTTGTAGACGTAGCCGCGATCGAGGAAATCGACGAAGGCGCCGGCGATGACGGACTGATACTCGGCGCTCATGGTTAGGTACGGATCTTCCCAGCGGCCGAGGACGCCGAGGCGTTTGAAATCGGTGCGCTGGATATCGACGTACTTTTCGGCGTACTTGCGGCAGGCGCGGCGGATCTGCACGGCGGTCATCTGCGCCTTCTTGGCGCCGAGTTCGCTATCGACCTTGATTTCGATGGGGAGACCGTGGCAATCCCAGCCGGGGACGTAGGGAGAATCGAAGCCGGCCATGGTCTTGGACTTGACGACGAAGTCCTTCAGGATCTTGTTGAAGGCGGTGCCGAGGTGAATGCGGCCGTTGGCGTACGGCGGGCCGTCGTGCAGGATGTAGGTGGGGCGTCCGGCGCGCGAGGCACGGATCTGGTGATAGAGTTTCTCCTGCTCCCACCGGGCGAGGATTTTGGGCTCGGCCTGCGGCAGGTTGGCTTTCATGGAGAAAGCGGTTTTTGGCAGATTGATCGTCTGCTTCAGATCTACTTTTTCTGGATCCATTTGAGGGGTTATCTTTATGTTAGCAACTTGACTGCTCCCTTGAAGAATGGGGTTTTGCGGAGCGGGTTTTCGTGCGGAAAGCGGTGACCACCGCTTCCTAACGGTCGCGGCTCGGATCGGGGGTTCGGCGCGCGAGCGGGACGGCGGCGGCGGATTTGGCGTCGAAGGTTCATGCGGCGGGTGTCGACCGATCGGGGCGGGCTCTCGCTTCGGTCGGCGGCACAATGGGGCTCGGGGCATCATCACCTTTACTTTCTGCGGGCGGAGCGGATTGGGACGGCGCGTCCCACAAGCGGACAGGTGGGACGGGGACAATTCCTTTCGCTGGCAGCAGATGCGACGGCACAAAACGTGCGCTATTTGCGTCAGTTAAGATGTGGATGACCTTGATGCAGCCTACCAGCGGAACCGAAATTGAAGCCAAACCGTATCGCGTTCTGATTTGCGACGATCAGCCCGACGTGCTGGAAGCGCTCCGGCTGTTGTTGAAGGGGCAGGGCTGGCAGGCGGTGACGGCCGATTCGCCGAAATCGCTGCTGGATACGGTGCGCGGCGGCGGGTTCGACCTGATTCTGACGGACCTGAACTACACGCGCGATACGACGAGCGGCCAGGAGGGCATGGACCTGCTGGCGAGCCTGGAGGCCCAGGGCAACGCGGTCCCGGTGGTGGTGATGACGGCGTGGGGGAACGTGGACCTGGCGGTGGAAGCGATGCGCCGGGGGGCCTGCGATTTCGTGCAGAAGCCGTGGGACAACAACCGGCTGCTGGCAACGATCCGGAAACAGGCGGAGCCGGGGCGGCGGCGAAAGAGCGAGCTCGAGATTGCTGCGAACGTACAGCAGAAGCTGTTTCCGCGCAAGCTGCGGCGGCTGGAATCGCTGGACTATGCGGGGCATTGCATGCCGGCGCGCGAAGTCGGCGGCGATTATTACGACTTTCTCGAGATGCCCGATTCGACGATCGGGTTTGTGCTGGGCGACGTATCGGGGAAAGGCATCCCGGCGGCGCTGCTGATGGCGAACTTGCAGGCGTGCTTTCGGAGTCAGGCTCCGCACGCGCTGCAGAGGCCGGCGGAAGTGCTGGCGACGGTGAATCGTCACTTTTTCGACTCAACGGCGGCGGAGCGATTCGCCACGCTGGTGTTTGCGAGTTACGACGATCGGACGCGGAAGATCCGGTATGTGAACTGCGCGCATTGTCCGCCGATGCTGCTGCGGGCGAACGGGGAACTGGAACTGCTGGACTCGACGGCGACGATGCTCGGGGCGTTCCGTAGTTGGACGTGCGCGGAGGCGGAGACGGAGTTGTGCACCGGAGACACACTCCTCCTGTACTCGGATGGAGTCACCGAAGCGGGCGCCGATAGCGGCGACGAATTCGGCGAAGAGCGGTTGATTCACGCGCTGCGGGTGAATCAGGTGCAGCCTGCGGAAGCGCTGGTGCAGGCGATTATCGACGACGTCAACGAGTTCAGCGGGGGAGCACGGAGTGACGACGTGACGGTCGTGGCGCTAAGAGGGCTTTGAAAAGATCAATTGAGCCACGGATAGTCGGAGTTGAACACGGCGCGGCATGCGTGACTAAAAAGAAAAACCTTTAGCCGCCGATGAACGCCGATAAAAAGAAGGCAACTGAGCCACGTTGGTTTGCGAACTGGCGAGGGGCTTGGCGGGGCCAGGGATAAAACAAAAGTCAGAGAAGCAGGGCGAGATTCACCTGCTGTTCGGGGGTGAGTTGAGGCGGAACGCCCGGGGCCTGCGGCGGGGCGGAAAAACGAACCCGATCCTGGCGCGGGGGTGCGGGGTTGAGGGCGACCCGTTGCTCTGTTTCCCGTTGATAGCGCTCGGATTGCATTTTGTCGACGGTTTCGAGGCTGCGGGTCCATTCGCGCTGGGCGGCCTGGCGGCGGCGGAAGATCTTGGTGAGGACATCGCCGTGCGAGGCGTCTTCGATGACGGCGACGCCTAAGGGGTGCTCGGTGCCTTCGGGGAGGGCGGCGACGCGGGCGTTGAGGTAGGCGGCTTCGATGCGATCGCAGCGATTCTGCATCCAGACGGCGCGGACGAGGGTGTGGACGAGCTGCTCTTCAATGACGTCGGCGGGTTCGAACTCATCCATGTATTTCGCAGTGAGTTGATCGAGCTCGGCGGGATCTTCGCCGGCGATGATGAGGGATTTTGCGGTGAGTCCCAATTTGAGGGAGTTACGGGAAGAGGCGGCCTTGCCCTCGGCGGAGCGTGGGCCGGTAGAGGATTGCGCGTTAACGCGGTTGGCAGTGAGTTGCGTTGGTGTAGCCATGTGGCAGTTATAACTGGCGAACAGGGGCGTCAAAGGGGGCTGGTGCGGTAAGTGGTTGAAGGGGTTACTAAAATAAAGTTGATGTTGGCGTGAATGCTTTGCGCGGCAAAGGGAATTGCGGAATTGAGAGGAAATAATGAGCGACAAGGCAAAACACCTTTAGCCGCCGATGAACGCCGAAGAACGCCGATAAAAAAAGAGGGCTCAGGGTCAGAGGGATCGAATCTGGCGGACTTGAAAGGCAGTTGGCCACGGGTGATTAGTGATGAACACCGACTGAAGGCCACTTGGCTGCGAATCGGCGAATTGCTGAATTCGACTAGAAGTAGTGCGCGACGATTTTGTCGGTGGCTTTGAGGCCGCTGCCGGTGAGTAAGATGGCGACGGACTGGTGAGGCGCGATGACTCCGGTGGCGATCAGGTCGGCGGCGGCGGCGGCGGCGGTGGCTGACGTGGGCTCGACATAGACGCCCATGTGACCGAGGGCTTCGGTCATTTCCCAGATACAGGATTCGCCGACGGTGGCAACTATACCGTTCGATTCGCGCAGGGATTGAAGGACGAGTTTGTCGCGGATGGGGCGGGCGACGGCGATGCCCTCGGCAGCGGTGTCCTTCTTATCGGCGGCGGGGATCGTGTCGAGGCCGGACTTCCAGGCGTCGTAGACGGGCGGGCAGTTGGCGGCCTGCACGGCGACCATGCGGGGGAGGCGCGAGATGGCGCCGGCGGCGGCGAGATCCTGAAAGCCGAGCCACGCGCCGCAGAGGAGACTGCCGCCGCCGATGGGGGCGACGACGAAATCGGGCACATCCCACTGGAGTTGCTCGGCGATCTCGTAGGCGACGGTTTTCATGCCGAGGAGGAAGTGGGCGCTCCAATTGTGGCTCGCGTAGAAGCCCCCGGCATCGGCGGCGGCGCGGGCGGCGCGGGTGGTTTCCTCGCGCGAGCCGGGAACCTTGACGAGCTCGGCGCCGTACATCGCGATCTGGGCGGACTTGCCGGCGGAGGTGCTTTGCGGGACGAAGATGCGGGCGCGGATGCCGGCGAGGGCGGCGTAGGCGGCGACCGAGGCTCCGGCGTTGCCGGAAGAATCCTCGACGATTTCCGGCACGCCCCATTCCTTGAGTTTGCTGAGC
Organism: Candidatus Solibacter sp.; assembly: GCA_025463045.1. Taxonomy (GTDB): domain Bacteria; phylum Acidobacteriota; class Terriglobia; order Bryobacterales; family Bryobacteraceae; genus Solibacter. The sequence goes on along the minus strand of JAOAPT010000050.1, from coordinate 18,874 downwards.
ATGGCGGAACTGCCGCGATCTTTGTAGGAGCCGGTGGGGCACATGAAATCGAGCTTAAGCCAGACATCGCGGCCCATGAGTTGGGCGCGCTCGAGCGGAGTGAAGCCTTCGCCGAGACTGACGCGCGTGCCGTTTTCGAGGCCGAGCATCTCACGATAGCGCCAGATGGAGCCGGGGCGTCCGCCGAGTTGATCGAGCGGGAAGCGCGCTCCATTGCGGTATAGGAGATAGTTACCGCAGTCGCAGCGCCAACGTGGGTGGCAGGCGTCATAGCTGCGGTCACAGGCCGAACAAAAGAACATATTTGGATTATGGAGCGCGGCGTGTCAGAGAGCAAATCGACTTTCGAAGGGATGTAGAATCGGTATGGCCGATTGGTGAAATGCTACACTGTCACCCATGCCCATCAACTTCCGGCAACTCGAAGTGTTTCGAGCGGTGGCCGAGACACGGAGTTTCACGCGCGCGAGTCACGTACTTTTTATTTCGCAATCAACGGTGAGCCAGCACGTTCGTGAACTGGAGGACTCGCTGCGGGTGCGGCTGTTCGATCGCAATCGCCGGAATGTGTCGCTGACGCAGGCGGGAGACCGGCTGCTGGAGCATGGTCGAACGATCTTCCAATTGCTGGAAGAGGCGGAGAGCCACACGCGGACGAGCACGGATCCGTATTCGGGGAAGCTGGCGTTCGGGTGCGCGTCGACGACGCTGCTGTATCATCTGCCGCCGATTCTGATGGAGTATGCGCAGAAGTATCCGAACGTGGAGTTGCGGATCACGGACGGGACGATTGAGGAAGTGGCGGCGCAGATCTGGACGCAGTCGTTAGACCTGGCGATCGTGGTGCTGCCGTTTTCGTCGCCGGGGTTGGAAAAGGTGCCGTTGTTCGAAGAGCGGTTTGTGGTGGCGGTGCCGGCGAAGAGCGCTGCGTTACGGCAGGCGAAGTTTTCGATTCAGGATGTGGCTGCGGAGCGGTTCATTTTACATCGTCAGACACAGAATACGCGGAAGTTGGTGGACCGGTATTTGTTCAAGCAGCGGGTGACGCCGAAGGTGGTGATCGAACTGGCGGAGACGGAGGCGATCAAGGCGATGGTGGCGCGGGGGCTGGGGATTTCGATAATTCCGGCGAGCGCGTTCCTGGAGCCTGGAAGACATCCGGAGATCCGGACGGTGCCACTGCCGATGAAAGATATTAAGAGATCGCTGGCGTTGGTGTATCCGAAGTTGAAGACGCCGCGGCCTCCGGCGCTGGCGTTGATGCAGTTGTTGAAGGCGCATTTTGCGAGGATCTCGGAGAAGGGGAAGGGGTAGGAGTGGGGCGGGCAAAAGAGGCAAAATCTTTAGCCGCCGATGAACGCCGATGAACGCCGATAAAAAAGGGGGCTCAGGGGTTGAACTGGTCGAATCTGGCGGATGTAAAAACAGATTTGGCCACGGATAAGCGGGGATGAACACGGACCAGACAGAAGGCAACTGAGGCGCGTGGATCTGCCGAACTGGTGGGCCGGCCTGTCCTACGTGCAGTAGGCCAGGGCGGTTTCGGCTAGGATTTCGGCGAGTTGGATGACGCTTTCGGTGTCGACCCATTCGGTGTCGGAGTGGGCGCCGGTGCCGGTGGCGCCGCAGACTACGGTTTCGATGCCGGCGGCCTGGAGGAGGGCGGCGTCCATCCAGGGGGTGTCACCGATGTGGAGAGGGTCGCGGCCGCGGACGGTCGACGCGGCTTTTGTTACGGCTTGGACGATGGCGGCGTCGGGTGCGACTTCGAAAGGGTTGCGGACGAAGAAGGGGCGGACGGTGGCGCGGAAATCGGGGTCCTGGGCGGCGAGGGTGTCGACGATGGACTGGATCTCGCCGACGGCCTGCTGCTCGGTTTCGCCGGGGACGGTGCGGCGCTCGATTTGGAGGGTGCAGGTTGCGGCGTAGGTGCTGAGTCCGCTGCCGCCGTGGATCGTGGCGGCGTGCAGGGATGGCGGTCCGACGAGGGGATGCGGGCGGCGCGCGCGCAGGTCGCGTTCAAGATCGGCGAGGCGGGCGAGGAAGCGGCCCATTTTCATATTGGCATCGATGCCGTATTGAAATTTGCTGCCGTGGGCGGCGCGGCCGGTGACTTCGACTTCGATCCAGAGATAGCCTTTGTGGGCGAGGCAGACTTCGAGCGCGGTGGGTTCGGTGACGATGGCGGCATCGGGCTTGACGCGAGTGATCATGTCGCTGGTGCCGAGGCTGCCGTACTCTTCGTCGGCGACGGCGGCGACGAGGAGGTCGCCGCGGAGGGATGCGTTCGCGTCCTTGAGGGCCTTGGCGGCGGCCATGCAGGCGGCGAGCGAGCCCTTCATATCGTAGGAGCCGCGGCCGTACAACTTGCCATCGCGGATGGCGCCGGAGAAGGGCTCGGCCATACCGGGGACGTCGACGGTGTCGCAGTGGGCGTTGAGCATGAGGCTGCGTCCACCGCCGGTACCGGCGAGACGGCCGAGCACGCTGGTGCGGCCGGGGGCGGGCTCGAGGATCTCGGCGGTGAGTCCGCACTCGCGGAGGGAAGCGGCGATGAAGGCCGCGATCTCGGCTTCTCCAGGAGCGCCGGGGGCGAGCGTCGGATTGATGGAATTAATTTGAACGAGGCGGGCGAGGGTCGCCAGGGTGTAAGCACGGTCGATCTTCATGGGAGTTCAACTGCGATGGTACTAAAGGCAAGGGATGGGGCGTGATAGATAATGCGCGGACGGGGAGATCGGTTTGGGCGATCGTGTAGAAGGAATCGAGCGGAGACGCAGAGAAACACACGCAGAGAAAAGCTGGCGAGATAGCAGAGGGGCACAATTTCTGATAGTGTCTATTCGCGTGGGGGCATCGTGAAACAGACACTTACACTGACAATCAACGGAAAATCATATTCCGACGAGGTAGAGCCGCGGCTTTTGTTGATTCATTATTTGCGCGAGGTGGCGGGGCTGACGGGGCCGCACATCGGGTGCGAGACGTCGATTTGCGGGGCGTGCACGGTGATGCTGGACGGGATGGCGGTGAAGAGCTGCACGATGTTCGCGGTACAGGCTGAAGGGCGGAGCGTGCTGACCATCGAGGGCTTGGCACAGAACGGCAAGCTCGATCCGCTGCAAGAGGCGTTCTGGAACGAGCATGCGCTGCAGTGCGGATTCTGTACGCCGGGGATGATCATGACGGCGCGGCAACTGCTCGCCGATAATCCGTCGCCGAGCGAACAGGAGATCCGTCACGGGCTGGAAGGAAATCTCTGCCGGTGCACGGGGTATCAGCATATCGTGAACGCGGTGAAGGCAGTGGCGAAAGCGGGAGGGGCTTAGCGATGGCGACTACGATCACCAAGCCGGAGACTCTTTTCGGGAAGCGCGTGCGGCGGCAGGAAGATCCGCGCCTGATCACGGGGACGGCGCTTTACCTGGACGATTTGAAGATGCCGGGGATGCATCACGCATGCGTGGTGCGGAGTCCGCACGCGGCGGCGAAGATCCGCGGGATCGATACGTCGGCGGCACGGGCGCTGCCGGGAGTGGCGGCGATCTTCACGGGCGCGGATGTAACGGGGCTGGGGGCAGTGCCGTGCGCGGCGTCGATTCCGGGGCTGCGCGTGCCGCATCATCATTTGCTGGCGCAGGATCGCGTGTATTACGTGGGGCATCCGGTGGCGGTGGTGGTGGGGACGGACCGCTACATCGCGCGCGATGCGGCGGAGCTGGTGGAGGTGGACTACGAACCGACGGCGGCGGTGGCGGATCCGGAGAAGGCGCTGGCGGCGGGGGCTCCGGCGGTGCATCCGGAGTGGCCGGACAACGTGGCGTTTAACTTCCATCAGGAAGGCGGCGATACGGAGGAGGCGTTCCGGCAGGCTGACGTAGTGGTGCGGCAGAGGATCACGAGCCAGCGGCTGATCCCGACGTCGATCGAGACGCGCGGAGTGATCGCGGAGTGGCGCGCGGGGGAGCGTTCATTGACGCTGCATTCGTCGACACAGATTCCACATTTGCTGCGCACGCTGGTGGCGGGAATTTTGGGGATGCCGGAAAATCTGCTGCGTGTGATCACGCCGGAAGTGGGCGGCGGGTTCGGATCGAAGTTGAATGTGTACGCCGAGGAAGCGCTGATGGCGTACATCGCGATGAAGATCAACAAGCCGGTGAAGTGGGTGGAATCGCGGCGCGAGAATTTTCAGGCGACGATTCACGGGCGCGGGCATGTGGATTATTTCGAATTGGCGGCGCTGCGAGACGGGACGATTCTCGGGCTGAAGCTGAAATTGATTCAGGATCTGGGCGCGTATCACCAATTGCTGACGCCGGTGATTCCGACACTGTCGGTGCTGATGATGCCGGGGCTGTACCGGTTCAAGAACGTGAATGCGGACGTGGTGGGGGTGTTCACGAATTGCGTGCCGACGGACGCGTATCGCGGGGCGGGACGGCCGGAGGCGACGCACGGGATCGAACGAATGGTCGATATGCTGGCGCAGGAATTGAAGATGGATCCGGCGGAGATCCGGCTGAAGAATTTCGTGCACGCCGATGAATTTCCGTACGGGACGGCGACGGGGCTGACGTACGACAGCGGGGACTACGCGAAGCCGCTGCACAAGGCGATGGCGGAGGCGGGGTACGAGCAGTTACGGCGCGAGCAGGCGGCGGCGCGGGCCGAGGGACGGCTGGTGGGGATCGGGCTTTCGACGTACGGCGAGATCTGCGCGCTGGGTCCGTCGATTGCGCTGCCGGCGGGCGGTTGGGAATCGGCAACGGTGAAGGTGGAGCCTTCGGGGAAGGTGACGGTGCTGACCGGGGCGTCGCCGCACGGGCAGGGCGAGGAAACGACGTTTGCGCAGATTGTGGCGGACGAGCTCGGCGTGCCGATGGATGACGTGCTGGTAGTGCACGGCGATACGGCGGTGGTGCAGTACGGGATCGGGACGTTCGGCAGCAGGGGCACCGCGGTGGGCGGATCGGCGCTGTACTATGCGCTGCAGGATCTGAAGGCGAAGATGAAAAAGTTCGGCGCGATGATGCTGGGGACGGAGCAGGTGAACTTCTCGGGCGGATATTGCGTGGATGAGGCGACGGGAAAATCGGTGACATTCGCGGAGATGGCGGTGGCGGCGTATCACGCAAAGAAGCTGCCGGCGAATACGGAGCCGGGGCTGGTGGCGACGCATTTCTGGGAGCCGCCGAATTTCACGTTTCCGTTCGGGGCGCACCTGGTGGTGACGGAGGTGGATCGGGAGACGGGTGCGATCGAGATCAAGCGATACGTGTGCGTGGACGATATCGGGCGGATCATCAATCCGCTGATCGTCGATGGACAGGTGCATGGGGGCGTCGCGCAGGGGCTCGGGCAGGCGCTGTGGGAACAAGCGGTGTACGACGAAAGCGGGCAACTGGTGAGCGGCGAATTGACGGATTACGCGCTGCCGAGGGCGAGCCGGATGCCGTGGATCGAGAGCAGTCATACGGAGACGCCGTCGCCGGTGAATCCGCTGGGCGTGAAGGGAGTGGGCGAGGCGGGGACGATCGGATGTTCGCCGGCGGTGGTGAACTCGGTGGTCGACGCGCTCTCGCCATTGGGCGTGCGGCACATCGATATGCCGCTGACGCCGGAGAAGATCTGGAAGCTGATCGAGGGGGCACGCGCATGATTTCGAACGCGTTCAGTTATCACACGCCGGAGACGCTCGAGGAGGCGCTCGCGATGCTGGAGGATGGCGGCGGAAAGATTCTCGCCGGGGGGATGAGTTTGATTCCGCTGATGAAGCTGCGGCTGGCGTCGCCCGAGAGCGTGGTCGATCTGCGGCGGATTCCGGGGCTGAAAGCGATCACGGAAGAGGGCGGCGCGGTGCGGATCGGGGCGATGGCGACGCATCACGAGATCGAGATCTCGCCGGTGATTCGCGGGAAGTGTCCGCTGCTGGGGGAGGCGGCGTCGGCGATCGGCGACATACAGGTGCGCAATATGGGGACGATTGGCGGGAGTGTGGCGCATGCCGATCCGGCTGCGGACTATCCGGCGGCGCTGGTGGCGCTGGAGGCGCGGATACGGCTGCGGTCGGCGAATGGAGAGCGGACGGTGGAGGCTAGCGAATTCTTCGTCGACGCGTTTACGACGGCGATGGAGGCGGGCGAGATCGTGGTGGCGATCGAGGTGAAGGAAGAGGAGGCTAGCGAGGGATTCAAGTATGAGAAGGTGGCGCACCCGGCGTCGGGATTCCCGGTGGTGGGGGTGGCGGTGCGGGTGAAGAAGTCGGGCGCGGGAATCGCGATGGCGCGGATCGGAGTGACGGGCATGGGGCCGCACGCGTTTCGCGCGAGGAATGCGGAGGCGCTGCTGGAAGGCGGCGCGGGCGCGGCGGCGGCTGCGGCGGTGGTCGGGGAGGGCGAAGAGACGAACTCCGATTTGTACGCGAGCGGCGAGTACCGGCGGCATCTGGCGCGGGTGCACGCGGGTCGCGCGATCGCGGCGGCGCTGACGAGGGCGCTGTGAAGATCGGCGGGACGTATGCGGTGCCGTTCGTGCCGGAGAGAGCGTTCGAGCTGCTGCAGGATCCGGCGGTGTTGTGCCGGTGTATGCCGGGCTGCGAGAGTCTGACGAAGACCGGCGACGGCGAATACGCGATGCAGATGAAGATGGCGCTGGCGGCGATTTCCGGGAAGTTCGATGGGAAGGTGCGGATTACGGAATCGCAGGCTCCGACGCAGTTCCGGCTGGCGGTGGAGGGCGCGGGGAAGATCGGGTTTATGAAAGGCAGCGGGCTGCTGACGATCTCGCCATCGGGCGCGGGGAGTAACGTGCAATACGATGGCGACGTGCAGGTGGGCGGCACGATCGCGTCGGTGGGACAGCGGCTGGTGGAGACGACGGCGAAGATGTTGATTAAGCGATTCTTCGATAAGTTGGGGGCGGAGACGTAGGCGGGGGCTCAGTGTTCCAGCGTGCGGCGGACGAACATGAGCTGGCCGATGTGATAGGCGTTGTGGTCGGCGACGAGCAGGGCTTCGCGGAGGAGCGTCTGTCCGGTGCCGTGAGGGATGCGGGCGAAGAGGTCGTGGGCGGGATCGGAGATGAGCTTCTCGATGGCCTTGAGGTCTTTGCGGAATTGGGCGACGGATTTGTCCCAGGCGGCATCGTCAGGCGGGGCTTCGGCGGCGGGCCAATAATCGGCGGGCCACTTCTTCTCTTTGTAATCGGGATTGCGGGTGAAATCGAGAATGTCCTCCTGCGCGATGCGGAGGTGCTCGAGGAGCTGCCAGGCGGTGTGCGGCGCGCCGGGGATTTTCCTGCCGCGGAGCTCGGCGGGGAATCCATTGACGGTCTCGTCGAAATCGGCGTGCGCGCCCTTCATGCGCAGGAGTTCGATCAGGTGTTGGCGTAAGGGGTCCGAGTTGGGCATCTCTTTAGTTTAGTTTGCCTTTTAGTTTGCCTTCTTTTAGTTTGCTACGATCAGACCGCATGGACAGTGGGCTGAAATACATACTCGATTCGGGCGATGGAGCTTTGTTCGACGTGCGTTCGAAGGCGGCGGGACCGCAGGGTGCGGCGCCGATCACACCGGAGATGCTGCTGCTGCGGCCGTCGGGCGATCTATTCGGATGGACGCAGAATGCGGGGATGGGGTGGGATCCGGCGAAGCTCGGCGGCAAGGAATTTCTGATTCTGAGTACGCACGGCGGGATACGGGCGGCGGACGGCACTCCGGTGGCACTGGGGTATCACACGGGGCACTGGGAGGTCGCGCTGCTGATGGACGCGGCGGCGAAGGAGTTGAAGGCGAGTGGTGCGGTGCCGTTCGCGGCGTACTGCACGGACCCGTGCGACGGGCGCACGCAAGGGACGACTGGGATGTTCGATTCCCTGCCCTATCGCAACGACGCGGCGAGCGTGTTCCGGCGGCTGATTCGCTCGCTGCCGACGCGCAGCGGCGTGCTCGGCGTGGCGACGTGCGACAAGGGGCTGCCGGCGATGATGATGGCGCTGGCGGGGACGCGCGATTTTCCCTGTGTGTTGATTCCGGGCGGCGTGACGCTGCTGCCGGAAGAGGGCGAGGACGCGGGCAAGGTGCAATCCGTCGGGGCGCGTTTTTCGCACGGGCTGATCACACTGGAAGAGGCGGCGGAGGCGATGTGCCGCTCGTGCGCGAGTCCCGGGGGCGGCTGTCAATTTTTGGGAACGGCGGCGACGGCCCAGGTGGTGGGCGAGGCGCTCGGGATGTCGCTGCCGCATTCGGCGCTGGCTCCGTCGGGACATCCGATCTGGGTGGATATGGCGCGGAGGTCCGCGCGGGCGGCGCTATCTCTGGAGGCACGCGGGTTGAAAATGCGCGACGTGCTGACGGATGCGAGCGTGCGGAATGCGATGGTGACACACGCGGCGTTCGGCGGGTCGACGAATTTGATTTTGCATTTGCCGGCGATTGCGTTTTCGGCGGGGCTGCGACGGCCGACGGTGGACGATTGGACGCACGTGAATCGTCAGGTGCCGCGGCTCGTGGACGCGCTGCCGAACGGTCCGAAGATGCATCCGACGGTGCAGGTCTTCATGGCGGGCGGCGTACCGGAGGTGATGCTGCATCTGCGGCGCGCGGGATTGCTGGATACGAGCGCGCTGACGGTGAGCGGCGAATCGCTCGGCACGATGCTCGACTGGTGGGAGCAATCGGAAAGGCGCGTTGAGTTGAGGCGAGCGTTGCGCGAGCGCGACGGGGTGGATCCGGACAACGTGATCATGGATCCGGCGAGTGCGCATCGCAGCGGGCTGACGTCGACGGTGACATTCCCGAAGGGGAATCTGGCGCCGGGCGGCGCGGTTATCAAGAGCACGTCGATCGACCCGAGCGTGGTGGGCGCGGACGGCGTGTACCGGATGACGGGGCCGGCGCGGGTGTTTTATAGCGAGCACGCGGTGATCGCGGCGATCAAGGGCGGCGAGATTCAGAAGGGCGACGTGATCGTGCTGATGTGCCGCGGGCCAATGGGGTCTGGGATGGAAGAGATTTACCAGATCACGTCGGCGCTGAAATACCTGGCGTTCGGGAAATACGTTTCGGTGATTACGGACGCGCGGTTCAGCGGGGTATCGACGGGCGCATGCATCGGGCACGTGACGCCGGAGGCGCTGGCGGGCGGTCCGCTGGGGAAGGTGCGGGAGGGCGACCGGATCGAGATCGTGATCGATCGACTGAAGCTCGAGGGCACGGTGAATCTGGTGGTGGATGGCGATGCGGCGGAGGGGACTCGGGTGCTGGCGGCGCGGCCTCTGCGCGAGGATCTGGCGCCGGATGCGGCGCTACCGCCGGAGACGAAGCTGTGGGCGATGCTGCAGGATGCGAGCGGCGGGACGTGGGGCGGGTGCGTGTTCGATGTCGACGCGATCGGGGCGCGTTTGAATCGGGTCCGGTAATGCGGCTTCTCTGCTGGAATATTCAGCAAGGCGGCGGCCGAAGACTGCCACGCATCGTTGAAGAAATCTCGGCATACGACGCGGACGTGGTGGCGGTGACCGAGTACCGCACCGTTCCCGGCATTGTCCTCTCCGCGGCTCTGCAAGAGCGGGGCTTCGCGTATTTCGAAAATACAAATCCGACCGGCAACCAGAATGGAATCGCAGTCTTCTCGCGAACGCCGATGTTGCGTACGCGGACCGAGTTCGCACCTGCCGACAGTCTTGTCCGCTGGTTGGATATCGAGCTGCCCGAGTATGGCTTCGGCATCGGCGTGCTTCACATTATGGCTGCCGCGTCCGGCGCGAAGTCTCCCGCAACGGTAGCGAAGACTCGATTCTGGGACGCCGTTCTCGAAGCCGCGAAGGCCCGTCTCGACGAGCCGTTCCTGTTCATCGGCGACTGGAATACGGGCGCGCACCTGCTGGATGAAGCGGGCAAGACGTTCGTGTGCACCGAGCAGTTCGGGAGGCTGTCAGGGATGGGCTGGATCGATATGTGGCGGCGTCAAATGCGGGCGAGACGGAATGGACGTGGTACTCGAAGGTCAAGGGCGGCGTGCGCCGGAATGGATTCCGGCTCGACCATGCCTTCGCTACGCCGAGGCTGGGACTACATATCACGTCGTGCCGCTACTCGCACGCGGAACGGGACGCCGGAGTATCCGATCACTCGATGATGATTGTGGAAGTGGAGTGAGCGGCGCGCCGGAGTTTCCGTTCGCGGGGCTCGGGTAATTAGTTAACCCAGTCCTTGCCCTCGGGCTCTTCTTCGTCGTCCTCGTCCCAGGTGTCGTCAGCGCCGGAGGCCATGGCTACGGCGTCGTTGGCAGCCTCTTCGATTTCTTCGTCGGCGTCGTCCATGCGATCGAGCAGGGCCTGACCGGCGTCCTTCGGGCGGATGCCGGCGACGGCCTCAATGGCTGCGAAGATCAGCGGCTTAGGCGTGGCAGGATCGTTGACGAGCGAGAGCACGTGATCGTAGGCAGCGTCGATTTCCCACGTGCCGGCGGCGTCGACGGCTTCGAAGTGGATCAGTGGGTCGGGGCTCTTCAGGGCCTCGAGGATCTGCGTTTCGAAGCCGCGCACGTAGCCCATGGCGAAGACGGCGGTGAGCATCCACTCAGGGTCGCCGGAGTTGTAGGCGGCAAGGATCGCGTCGTTGTGCCAGTCGCGGGGATCGCGGACGGAGGCTTCGAAAATGCGTCGGCGGACTTCCTTGGGGAAGGCTTCGTCGGCGTAGAGTTTCTGAAGAGTGTCCTGGATTCGGTCGAACATTTCCTTAGAGATGGGCACGTCTTCGGGGTCATCGAACTCGGTGATGCTCCCTTGTTCGAGAGCGGGGCCGAGGGAGATGGCGGCTTGTGCGCGCAAGGCCACGGGGTCGGCGTCGTTGGAGATGGTGGTCAGGAGGGCGGCGGCGAGATCGTCGTCGATAGCGACGATGGATCCGGCGAGTTCGGCGGCGGCGACGCGGTCGGATTCACTGGCGCGGGGATCGAGCAGCGTCTTCTTGAAAATCTTGCCGGCGTTTTCGGGCCAATCCCATGGCGGCGTGTCCTGCAGAAGTTTGATGTTCATTTTCTCTCCTTATCTTCTCCTCATCTTCTCCTCATCTTGCCATCATCTGCCCATCATCTGCTCATCATCTGCTCATCATCTGCCCATCCAGCCGCCGTCGACGGTGAGGACTGTGCCACTGACGTAATCGGAAGCGGGTGAAGCGAGGAAGACGACGGCGCCCGCGAGATCTTCGGCGTCGCCCCAGCGTCCGGCGGGGATGCGGGCGAGGATGGCGGTATTGCGGACGGCGTCGGCGCGCAGGGCGGTGGTGTTATCGGTGGATATGTAGCCCGGAGCGATGGCGTTGACCTGCACGTTTTTGCCGGCCCATTCGTTGGCGAGCGCCTTGGTCAATTGGGCGACACCGCCTTTGGCAGCGGCGTAGCCGGGGACGGTGATGCCACCCTGGAAGCTAAGCAGCGAGGCGGTGAAGACGATCTTGCCGGCGCCGCGGTCGAGCATGTCGCGGCCGAATTCACGCGAGAGAACGAACTGCGCGTTGAGATCGATTTCGATGACCTTGTCCCAGAATTCGTCGGGATGTTCGGCGGCGGGCTTGCGCAGAATCGTACCGCCGTTGTTGACGAGGATATCGATGGGCGGGCACTCGCTCTTCACTTTTTGGATGAAGGCGTAGACTGCCGGGCGATCGCCGAGATCGCAGGGAAAGGTCCAGCACTTGCGCCCGAGGGCGGTGACTTCGCCGGCAACGTCGCTGCCTTCGGATTCGATGCCCGCGCTGGTGGCGACGATATCCGCGCCTGCCTGCGCGAGGGCTACCGCCATCGCCTTACCAATGCCGCGACGAGCGCCGGTGACGAGTGCAGTCTTGCCGGTGAGCTTGAACTTGTCGAGTATGGTCACGTTGTCAATCCGTGCAGCTTACGAGAATCTTCATGCAATCGCCGCCGCGCTCCATGCGGTGCATGGCGTCCTCCAAACGATCGAGGGGCAGCACCTCGGTGATCAGGCGGTCGATCGGGAGGTGGCCGGAGGCGGCGATGTGGATGGCTTTTTCGAAATCCTCGGGTTCGTAGACGCGGGCGCCGATGAGTTTGAGTTCGCGCCAGAAGAAGCGGAAGAGATCGACCTTGGGCGGCTCTGGATAGATAGCGACGACCACGATACGACCGCGGGTGCGCGGCAATTTGGTCATCATTTCACATCCGGCGGCGGAGCCCGAGACTTCGAAGACAACGTCCGCGCCAGCGCCGCCGGTTTGTTGATTTACGAGGGCGGGAACATCGACTTCGACCGGATTGACGACCTCGATGCCGAGTTCGCGAGCCAACTGGAGGCGGAACGGATTGACTTCCGCCAACAGAACACGCGCGCCGCGGGCAAGGGCAACACGGGCGATCAGGATACCGATGGGTCCGCCGCCAATGACGACGGCGTACTCGTTCATGTTCAATTCGCTCATGCGCACGTCGTGGCAGGCGACGGCGATCGGTTCGACGAGCGCGGCATCGCGGAGGGAAAGCGAATCGGGAAGGCGGTGGAGGGTATGGGCGGGCACGGTCCACAATCCCTGAAGCGCGCCGGGGGTGTCGATGCCGATGAACTTGAGGTTGTGGCAGATGTGGCTGTGGCCGGACTTGCAGGCGGGGCAATGGCCGCAAGGGTCGAGCGGGCGGACGGTGACGCGATCGCCGGCATGCCAGCCTTCGACACCTGGTCCGACGGCGGCGAGAGTGCCCGACATCTCGTGCCCCATGACGTGGGGCAGGGTCAAGCGATGTGCCATGGCACCGTGGAACAGGTGAAGGTCGGTGCCGCAGATGCCGCAGTATTCCACCTTGATCTGCACCTGGCCCGGGCCGGGAGCGATCTCCGCGCACTCGCCGACGCGCAGGGTCCGATTGCCTTCGAAAAATGCCGCCCTCATGGAGTCTCCGATTTACCTGTAGTAGTGGGCGCTGAGCGCCAGAAAGAATAATGAGCCTACCGCGATTGTGGCGCCATGCGGAAGGCGGGTGGCCTTGTCGCTTTTGACGTCGAGCTCTTCGTTCGAGAGGTAGGCGGGACGGCCGCTCTTCATTTCACTGAGAATGAACCCGACATTGAAGAGCGTTTTTCTGAGACGTCCGCGCGATGCCACGAGGATGAGCGACATGATGCCGCCGACCACCGCGGTGACGAGGAAGATGCCGAACCAGTTCTCCCAACCGACGATGGCGCCGACCGCGGCCATGAGCTTGACGTCGCCCGCGCCCATGGCATGCAGCGCGTACAACACGACGTAGACGAAAAATGCGAGGAAGAGTCCCTTGAGTGAAAAGATCAGGCCGGGCAGTCCCTGATAAAGGAAAGTATTCATGGCGATGCCGGCCAGAACACCAGTGACATTCAACCAGTTCGGGATTCGCCTGTAGCGCACATCGTAGACCGCAGCTCCGAGGACAACCGCCAGCAGAAGCGCCTCCGTGCCGGGGGGAGGAAGAGAAAAATTCATCTTAACGGAGTATTGTACCGCGCTACTGTGAGGCGCCGGTTATGCGAAGCGGATGCGCCGCGGGCACCTGAATCCCTTCGCCGTATTTTGCCTGACCGGGAATCGTGACGGGCAGATGTCCGCGAATGGCGATCTGGCCGAGGACGGCACGGGCGGCGGCGATTTCGCACGGGGCTACGTTGCTGAAAGTCGCGAGGTACGAAGTCACGTTGCCGAAATTGCGGAGCACGTAAGGATTGCCGAGGGCGATCAGCGCTACGGGTTTGCCGGAGGCCATCAAGCCTTCGAGAGCGTGCGGTAGTTCGCCGCCGAGCATCCCGACGGTGCCGCGATAGGCGCCGACGGAGGTGAAAGCGGCTACGACATAACTGTCGCAGGCGGTGAGTTTGGCTGCGGCCTCATCGAGCTGCTGGCGCGACAGGGTCGGATCCCAAGTCACGAAGCTGGCGCGCGCCACGGTCTTGCGGAGCTCCTGCGTGAAGGCCTGGCCTTCGGAGCTGAAGCGGCTCTCGGGCATGATGACGTAGCAGGCTTTTTCGGGTGCGGCGAGGGGAACCATGTTGCCGGTGTTGCGGACGAGGGTCACGGCGTGATCGGCGATCTCCTGCGCTTTCTCATTGGCTTCGGGAGAGTCGACGATGTCGCCGATGGCTTCGAGATCGGCGAAGCGTTTTTTGTCGAGGCCGACTTTTTCTTTGGCGGCGAGAATTTTGATTACGCTCTCCTGGAGGCGCTGGCGGCTGATCCGGCCGCTCTGCACGGCGGCGGTTACGGCTTTGATGACCGCGTCGGGGTCGGTGGGCATGAGGAGGACGTCGGCTCCGGCTTCGAGCGCGCGGACCGCAGCATCTCCACTGCTGAAGCCCTTGGCGATGCCCGCCATTTCGAGTGCGTCGGTGACGACGATGCCTTTGAAGCCGAGATCCTTCTTCAGGAGATCGGTGAGGATGGCGGAGGAAAGCGTGGAGGGCAGGTCGGGCGGCGAAAGCGCGGGGACGGCGATGTGCGCGGTCATGACCGAATCGACACCGGCATCGATCGCGGCTTTGAAGGGGACGAGCTCGATGTGGTTGAGACGATCGCGATCCACCGTGATGGTGGGCATGTTCATGTGGCTATCGACAGCGGTGTCGCCGTGGCCGGGGAAATGCTTCACGGTGGAGAGCGCGTAATTTTTCTTGTCGGCGTGGGTGCCCTGGATGAACGCGGTGACCAGGGCGGCGACCGCTTCGGGATTCTCCCCGAACGAGCGGATATTGATGATGGGGTTATCGGGATTGTTGTTGACGTCGGCGACGGGATAGTAAATCCACTGCACGCCGAGAGCACGAGCTTCGCGCGCGGTGACTTCGCCTTCGTAGCGGGAGTACGCGGGATCGCCGGCGGCGCCGAAGGCCATCGCGTGCGGGAAGACGGTGGTGCCATCGACGCGCATGGAAGCGCCGCGTTCAAAATCTCCGCTCACCATCAAGGGCGTCTTGGCGATGCGCTGCATGCGATTGAGAAACGCCGCGACGGCGTACGGCTCGGCCTTCTGAATTACGCGCCCATTCGACCAGTTGACGAGGATGAGTCCGCCGACTTTATTGTCGCGGATCTGGTGCAGGAAATTGCGATATTCGCGGGAGCGCGAATTGGGAGCGGCGCCGTGAAAGGAGACGAAAACAAGCTGCGCGACTTCGTCGCGCAGTGTCATGGTTTTCATCCACCGCCTGACAGTGGGGGAGGCCTTCAGCGAGGCGGATTTGGGGGCCGGAACCTTATGGGGAGCGCTGGAACGCGCCGGTGCGGCGTAAACGGCCGCGGCAGCCAGCAGAAAGGCGGTAATGATTCTTTGGGGATGGAAAAGCACCACCAGACCAGTGTGACAGATTTTAGCTGATTTTAGCTGCCAAACGCCTGGGTCTGCGAAATGCGCCCTTTTTGCGAGGCCGGAGGTTTGCGCACGGCACGATTGACCAGACGTTTCACAGAGCGCACCAAATGCGCCGGCTCGTTGGAACTCTTGGCGATCACGGCATCGGCTCCGGTGTTCTGCTCGGTAAGGCCGAGCGGATCGACGAAGCCGGACAGAAGAATGACGCGGGCATTCGGATCGAGCTTGCGGAGACGCACGATCACCTCGACGCCATCCATGCGCGGCATGCGGTAATCGGTGACGACCACATCGAATTTCTCGGCTTCAAAGAGTTTCAGGCCCTCTTCCCCGTTGATGGCAATTTTTACGCGGCAGCCGACCTCTTCCAGCAGAGAGCGGCGGACCAATAATCCGTCACTGTTGTCATCAATGAGCAGGATGTACGGGGTTGGAGAAGTCAGGGTCTTCATCAGGAACGATGGGAAGCGTAACAGAGCCGTAACCGCGCTGTCAACGGATTTGCATCGCCTTGGAAAGTCGCCAGATGGAGTTCTTGACAATCGGACAACGCAGCGAGACTAGTCGTGCGCAATGCGCACGGCGGCCGATTTATTCGACCGCGCGCGGCGCTTTGTAGCCAGTCTTCGTGACGATCTGGTATTTGATCGGCTTTCCTTTTTCGTCCTTGACTGGAAGCGGCTCGTTCGTAGCTGGATTAACGAGCTCTACCTTTAGTTTGCGGAATGCACCGTCATGCTTAGTATTACTAGGCTGATAGGTAATGACGTACTGATTACGCAGCGACTGGTGGAGCATCTGGAAAATTCCGGGATATTCCCCGGGGAATCTGGGGAAATACGCGGCACCGCCGGTTTCCTTGGCGAAGGTGCGCAGTTCGTTATCGGCCTGCAGGAAATCCATACGCGCGGTGGGCGCCATGTAAGCGTCGGCCATGTCGCGCTGCATCTGCATCAGGCCGATGGAATAGACGGGCACGCCGGATTCCTGAAGTTTCTTGCGAGTCTGATCGTAGGTAATTTTGCTGAAGGTATCGATGCCGCTGGTGATGAGGAGAATCGCCTTGCGACCCTCGATGGCACTCATTCGGTCGGCGGTGTCGGTGACTGCATCGAACATGTTGGCTTCGGAGAAGGCAGCGATCTTCAGGCGATCCAAGCCTTCGCGAATTTTCATTTTGTCCGTGGTGAAATCCGCGAGAATTTCCGGGCGGATGTCGTAAGCGACAACGGCGGCGTAATCCTCGGGCTTGAGGCTCTCGGCGAATCCCCACGCAAGCTGGAGGGTCTGGTACCAGGCGGAACTCCAGTACCTCTGAAAGAGGTTGCTGAATTCGATGACCATGGCGATCGTCATAGGGGCTTCACCCATGTCGACCTTACGGACCTGCTGCGGCACGTTGTCTTCGAGGACGCGGAAGTTTCCGGCGGGAATGCCGGGGATGAAGTGGCCTTTGTTATCGATCACGGCGACGTCGATGGTGACGATATCGACGTTGCTCTGAAACTGCGTCATGTCCTTGGGATCCTGCTTGGGATCTTTCTTGAGCTTGGAGGGGATCTTGGGGAGTTCTTCGTCGGCAGGCTTGCCTTCGGGAGTAGTCTTGCGCGGCTTGGCGACAGTAGCGCCGGGATCTTTCAGCGGTCCCTGCGTCTGACCTACCACGAGATTGGCGACCACCAGAAGCATGGCGGTGGAGGGCAAAAGAACTTTTAAGGATCGCATAGGCGTACTTCTAGCGTAACTATATCAAACGACGTGTGGGGCGGTATGGTGGTTTCGGGTAAACTCTGCTGGGGGCTCGATAATCGAAGGGGATACCGAATGTCAGAACCTAGCTATACCGTGCGATTCGAACCCGCTGAAGAGGGCGGGTACGTGGCGACTTGCCCGGCATTGGCTGGCTTGGTGACTGAAGGAAACACCTATCAGAAAACCCATGCCCGGGCGGTGGAGGCGATCGAAGGCTACCTGGAGAGTCTGCGGAAAGATGGGCTGCCTATTCCCCCCGACAAGAAGCTTTCGCTGGACCCCGTGAAAGCGGAGATTCTGGTCGCACTGCCCGAGCCAGCGTGAACCAGCACTTGCCGGCTTTGCGACCTGGCAAGGTTCTCAGAGCCAGCTTTTATATTCATCGCACCAAAGGCGCTCTCATCACTTCCTCAAAGCATCCCGAGAAGACGGAATTGCGCGTCACGCTCCCGATGCGTACCTCGCGTGCCGAGCGCGCTCCTGCAAATGACGCGCCAGAAGGCGATCGCGCATTTTCATCCCTTGCTGTGGCCCCGAATGGGCCGTGGAGAACTCCGATGAAGAACGCACGCGAATCGGAGCCGCGACGGTTACGGAGCGGTGGTCACGCGACCACCGCTCACTGACGGTCGCGGCTCGGATTGGGGCTAGTTGACGAAGGGGCCGCGGTCGCCGTGCTTGCGCATGTAGACCTGGAACTTCTTTTTGGCGCGCTGCAGTTTCCACTGACGGTAAGCGCCGCGCCAGTCGGGGAGTCGCAGCTTCAACTTCGGCAGGTGGGACTTCAGGTAGAGGAAACCGACCACCATGCCGCCGAGGTGCGCGATGTTGCTCACACCGTTGTTCACACCGATCGACAGGTAGAGTTCGATGGCGGCATAGATCATGACCATGTACTTGGCCTTGATCGGAAACAGGAAACCCATGAGGACGGTCTGCTCGGGGTAGCAGACGCCGAAGGCCAGCAGGAGGCCGTAGATCGCTCCGGAGGCGCCGATGGTACTGGTTCCCCAGTTGCCCATGGCGGCGTTGATCGCGACGTCGCAAATGCCAGCGCCGATTCCGCAGATAAAATAGTATTTCAGGAACTGACGGGTACCCCAATCGCTTTCGAGCGGGGTGCCGAACATCCACAACGCCAGCATATTGAAGAGCAGGTGGGTGATGCCGCCGTGCAGAAAAAGGTAGGTCACCAACTGCCAGATCGCGAAGTGCTGAACGACGGCAACAGGCGCGAGTTCGAGCAGACGGATGTCGTTACGGAATTGGCTGCCAAAGAGTCCGGTGAGAATGAAGACCACCGTGTTGACGATCAGCAGCCACTTGACCCCGGGGGGAAAGTTGCCGAAGAATGTGGATCTCCGATACGTGTACCGGGGTTGGCGCATGGCAGGCTCTCTAAATCTAGAATATCAGAACGATGCAAATCCCCAAGGAGAGAAACTACGAAGCGGCGGGGTCGCCACCCTTACCGTACCGATTCAGTCGGCGCGCGCACAACTGGAGAGCGAGGGCGGCGCCCATCCAAACCTGCCAGTGCGAGAAGATGCCCGAGGGTATGGCGAAACTGTTGGTCCAGTTCAGATCTGCCGCGATGCGCCACGCACCGAGAACGCCGGCGAGAAAGGCGGCGGGAGGCAAGAGAGCAGCGATGGCGAGCGCGACGCGCTGGTTTTTATGCCGCTTCCTGATAACCTTTGGGCCCTTGCCGAACCGAATCCGAACCACCATGGGAATGTGATACCAATCTAACAGTTTTTGAGTTAGATTAT